>USMA01000087.1 GCA_900555765.1 uncultured Collinsella sp. | reverse complement strand
TTAGACGAAAAACCATGACACATTTTGATTGTATTTCGTGAAACAATTTGACGTTATTATATGAAACAATTTGACGGCATTTTGTGAAACAGTATTTCGGTCATTCGTGAAACGTTCTGCGGCGGTTTCAATCCGAAGTACATACTGTTCGAAATCTGTCCAAAGATGTCGCCTGCGTTGCCAATCGACAGACGGTGGTTTACATCTGTCACGTTAGTACTAAGATATTCATCTAATAAATTGCATTAGTGGCTTTAGTTTTGGGGGAAACGAGGCAACGTGACTATGACGTGCTCTTTGGTGGTTAACAGCAAGAGCGGTAATACCAGGATGGTTTCGGGCGCGATCAAGCGCGCTCTGCAGGCTGCGGGCGTTGAGTTTGTCCATGCCGCGGCGTTGAGCGACGATGCGGATGCAGATCAGGTTGCGCTCGAGGCGCAGGGCGCCTGCGCGGCCGACACGGTGCTCGTCGGTTTTTGGTGCGACAAGGGCGCGTGCACGCCTTCGGTCGCGGCATTGCTCTCCGCTTTGCACGGCAAGCGCGTCTTCCTGTTTGGCACCTGCGGTTTTGGCGCCGACCAGAGCTACTATCAGCAGATTATTGATCGCGTAACTTCTAATTTGGCTGGGGATGCCGAGCTTGCGGGCTGGGCGATGTGCCAGGGCAAGATGGGCCCCGCGGTCAAGCAACGCTACGAGGCCATGCTCGAGCAAGATCCCGACAACGCCCGCGCTAAGTTGCTGCTCGACAACTGGGTTGCCGCGAAGGACCATCCCACCAAGGATGATCTGGACAACATGGCTGCAGCCGCCAAAAAGGCCGTGCTGGGGGAGTAGCTCCCATCGCTGACGGCGGTCGGTCCATCTTTCTAAATGAAACGTCCTCCCGGGCGTCGGGGCACGAAGTTCCCTGCTCTACAGTCCTGCGCAAGACGAAGGCCACATTAAGTGGCCTTCTTTGCGTGCGGAACTCGCGATGAACTTCGTGCCCCGCCGTCCGGGAGGACGCCTCTTTATTGATGGGAGGCCTGATAGGTCGATGGTTCCGTGCCCGGATGCGTCCAAAGTGGGACGGGCTTTCCGGATGGACAGGCTTTCGAAAAATGCGTCCCGGAATTTGCCTTTGGAATGGGACGTAGTTTCCCGTTGAGGTGCTTTGCGGAAAGTGCATCCCACTCTGGGCGGTCGAAGTGGGACACACTTTCCCAAAGGCGCTCCAACGGGAAATTGCGTCCCATTATTCGGTCAAGAAACGGGATGCATTTTCCCAATGAGAGCAAAACCGGAAAATGCATCCCACAATCAGCCCTCAAAGTGGGACGCCGTTTCCCAATGAGGCTCAAGCGGAAAATGCATCCCGGAATTTGCGCTCAAAGTGGGATGCGGTTTCCGGTTGAGGGTCTAAGGGGAAAGTGCGTCCCAGAATCGACGCTTGAAACGGGATGCAGTTTCCCGATGAGGCACTCGACGGAAAATACATCCCAGAAATGGCCTTTGAGCTGGGATAAGATTTCCGCGGCATCTCGGATTCTCAAAAATGAGACACGCCGTTGGCGAAAATGAGACACGTGATATCGGGCATCGGATGTATCATTTGCAAAAATGAGTCCACTCCACTCGAATAAAGCGAGGTCCCTCATGTACGTTCCACACCCCCGTATCCGTAGGCTGTCGAAAATCCCGCTTGTTGGGACGGCGGCGCTTGCTGCGTTGATCGCCACGAGCGTCGCCTGCTTCACGGCCACGCCCCAGGTTGCCCAGGCGGCAGACGCGCCCGCAATCACCGATATGACCGAGCAGGATTATCAAGCCCTGGGTCTGGGCACGAGCGAGGACATTCCGGCCGATACCGTTGGCCCCTATTCCACTGATACCCCCACGACGTTTGCCACGCGCAGCGAGGTCTATATGGCAGCTAACGGTAGCCATGGCAATCGCTACACTCTGCGCGACAAGCTCGAGAACGTCGAGCGCGGTGACATTGGCGGCAGCAGCAAACTCACCGATGGCTATGGAAGTGTGTGGGGCGCCGCAAAGTTCTGGCAAAACGTCAACAACTTCGATACGAACAGCGATCTCTACAAGCATAGCGACTACGGTGGCGGCACCTGGTCGTACCTAAGCAACAATGAGTCCTCAACAGTACTCGCCAACGACAACAACGGTTTCTCGGGCATTCACGCCACGAGTGTTGAGTTCTGCAGCGACGCCAGCACGGGCAAAAAGAGCCGCGTTGCCGAGCTCCGTGCCTACGGCGACAGTTCCTCCACGACGATTGACGGCAAGTCATACGCCGGAAAGGTTGAGCTGGTCCTCTACTCGTTTAGCAACGGGCGTACGCGCACTCTCGACACACACCTGCCGGTGACGGTCAACACTAATATGATGTACGAAGGCCGTTTTAAGTACCTGGATGCCGGTTACCTGCAAGAGCACGACGCCGTCTTTGATGTCGAGGCGGGCGATGTCGATGGCGACGGCGTCGACGAGCTTTTTGTCTACGCGGGCTGCTATGTCGACGAGAACGGCGTGCGCAAGGCTGTAGTCGACATGTATGACTTGGAGGGCGGCAACTGGAAGCAAAGCGTCGTCAAGATCGATGCCGGTAACGCCGCGGACTACACCACGCACAACAAGGGCGGGAACGACTCCTGGACGCAGCTTCAGTCAGCTCCTGTCGTTTCGCTAGCGGCCGGCGACCTCGATCGCGATTTTTGCGATGACCTCGCCATCGTGGTCTCGGCACCCTACGGCAAGAAGAATATTGATAAGTCGACGCATTGCGAGCTGTTTTCGTGGGATGCATCCAAGGGTGCGCTCGTCCATGTCGATGCTCTGGGCGACGCGGGCGCAATCTCCCTCTCCGCGAACGGCAAGACCATGGTCGCTGCGAATGCGACGTTCGGCACGTTTGCCGCCTACGATGAAGAAGGAAAGAAGACGGGTGAAACCGTCACGGGCCTTATTCTTGCGGGCTATGACTGGCAACGCAGCGCTTTTGATTACGGCGCTTCTGACGGCAGCAAGGGGCTGTACGGCGCGCTGTACCGCTACGCGTATTTTGACTCGGAGTCTGGCGAGTTCAAGCTTTCCGATTGCAAGGAATACAGAGACGGGCTCCTCGCCTCCTATGGGCTGATGCATGTGCCCAACAGCGCATGGAAGGATAGCGCTCAGGATAAGCGCTATCCGTGCACCTTGGCGCCTATTGCCCTTGCCACTGCCAACCTTGACGGCCTGTCCGAGCAGCTGGCGGTCGACGAGGTGCTCGTGGGCGGCGATGTGTTCCGCGACTTTGCCTGCAACACGGCACAGAGCGGGGCTCAGGGCTTGGGGTCCATGGTCGGAACCATGAGCATGAGCGGTCAGCAATACAACAGCAGCAACAAGCATGACCATAAGGGTATAGAGCAGGTGTGGATCAGCGACGTCAAGGCGGGCAGCGTCTCGGGTTCGGACCGCTATAACGAGAGCTTTATCGCTGTGGTGGGCAAGCACCGCGACGAGGACCTGCGCAAGAACGATGACTACTATTGGATGACCGCCTCGCATTTTTCGCTCGACGAGAACGGAAAGGTGCGCCGCGGCGAGGAGCAGGTGATTAGCGAGAGCAACCGTCGCGGCACTACCTACGGCACATTTATCTCGCTCGCGCTGCCCGATGTCGACAACGACAGCGTCAAGATCACGTACAAGGACCGCTACAAGGTCTATACCAACCCGCGCGTGCTTGCCGTGCTGCAGGATGCGCCCTATGTTGAGGATCTGGAGCAGGCATACGGCTATCTGGTGTTGGGCGGCACGTCATACGGAGAGGAAAAGGGCACGGGGACATCCCAGGGCTATACCATTGGCGCCGAGTTGGGCGTTGCCGTCGAGGTGCAGACCGGTCCGCCCCTGGTCGCGATGAATGCTTCAGTCGATTTTGCCGCCGAGGGATGCTATGACTACCGGAGCGAGCGCACGGTCAGCGCAAGCGTAAGCTATGAGTCGCATGCCGGCGAGGGTGACAAGGCCGTGCTCTACACGATTCCGATGGTCTATTACGAGTATGAGATCGAAAATGAGGAAACTGGTGGCAAGGGCGTGATGGCGGCGCCCGTGTCGCTCGGCGCGCAGACCTCGGTCGTTAATGTCGAGGCCTATGACCGCATTGCCAAACAGCACAATATGACGCCGCTCAGCTACTTTTTGACCAACCGGTCGGGAGAACCCGGAACCTTTCAAACGACGCTCAACGGCGAGACTCCCGTTGGGGATTCCTTTGGCCTGGGCAAGCCTGGCGTAACGCGCGCCTACACGCACGATGGGTTTAACGGCGCCGCCGCGCAGTCGGGGGCGAGCATTGAGCAGACCATCGAAGTCGAGGAGGGCAAGGAGCAGGAGCTCGAGCTCGGCTTGACGCTGAACGGCAGCGTTGTCATGGGCGCGAAGCTCGCAAAGCACGAGTTGTTTGGCGGCCTGTGCTTTGGTGCCAACGCCGGCTTTACTACGGGTAACTCCTCGAGTGAATCGACCGAATACGGCGGCACCGTCGACATCCTGCCCGAGGCCGCGCAGGGCAAGTACGGTTTTGTGTGGCGTCTGGGCGTCAACGCGGTGGATGTCGACAAGTTCGAGGCGGACTCGGGCGACAAGCTCGGCACCAAGGACACCGACCAGTTCTGGATCGTGGGCTATGACGTTAAGGACGTCGAGATGCCCGACGCGCCGGCCGTGACGGGCTTTACGGCAAACGCCGTCGATTCGACCAGCGTTACGTTTAGCTGGGACGATGTACTCGCAAACAAGAGTGGCTTTCGCTACGGCGTGGGCAAGCTGCAGAGCAATGCGGCGGCTGCGGTCGTCAATAGCTGGAAGATTGCCGACAACACGCAGACCTCGCTCAAGTGGGATGGGCTGCAGCCCAATACGGAGTATCGATTCGCCATCGCCGCCGTTAAGAATGGATCCACGACCGAAACAGGTATTCGCTCGGCAATCATCACGGTCAAGACCATGCCCGATGGCATGACGATGACCGTGAGCGGACCTGCGGCGGATGCTGCGGCGGTGGGGTCGTAGCTTGTATACGACTCTTCGGTTGAGCGCACGGCGGGCACGGCGGGAAGCCACCTGACGCTCTCGGCGATTGGCCATGTGAAGCAACTCGGTGCCGACGATAGCGAAACAGGGCTGGCACCGACCTATATGTGGTACCGCAAGGGCCGCGGCGAGACAGAGTTTAAGCTCGTGGGTGCCGATGGCAACCTCGCGGCTGGAACGGCCTCAAAGCTCGAGATTGACCTGACCGCAGACGATGACGGTGCGCAGTATTACTGCCACGTGGGATACAACGACGAGGGCCTCGACACCGGCACGACGCTCGTGAATATCGAGGCCGAGGAGACGGCGCCCACAACGGTGAACGCCACCCCGATCCGCACGCGCCGCCTGTTCTCACAGGCAAGTGCGGGCGCCAAGAAGTTCCTGGACCATA
>USMA01000086.1 GCA_900555765.1 uncultured Collinsella sp. | reverse complement strand
TAGCCTCCAGCTCCTCGACAAGACGGGAAAAGCCTTCAAAAGCACCTGTACGGTCGACTTTTGTCTGCTCGCGCAATTCAACAACACGGGCCACGTATGGGTCGTCGTCCTCTTCCATGACCTCCAACTCGTCAGCCGTATCGGCAAGCAGCAGATCGCGCAGCGCCGGCGTCAGCGTGCGATGGTCATCACGCGGACGAGCATGAAACTCCGCCGGCAAAATCGTCTCCGGAGCGGTTGACTCATACGCCTCAAGCACACGCTTGCACGGCATATCGTCCATGTCCATGCTCTCAAGATCCTTGGCGACAGGCACGCAATCGGCCAGATAGGCCGCGCGCCCAAAGGAATACGTTGCGACAACGCGCTCGCCCTGCTCACTGTCGGGAGCAGCAATCTGCACATAGCAGCGCGTGATGCAGGTGCCCGCGGCAAAACACGCTGCCGCAAGCGTAAGCGCCACGCGCGCGTCGTGCTCCGCGGCCCAAATCGCACGTGCGTCCTCGTCCAACTCGCGCCAGGCGTCATCTTGAGCGTCGTATTCACGTTGCGGCATGGCATCCACAACAGAGCGTCCAAACCGAACGAGCATAATCCCCTCGGCAACGTTTGCCCGATAGGTATAGTCGAGCCGCGTGACCACGTTAAGCGCCTCGACAATGCGCGCGAAGCGGGTACGCACATCCCACTCACCGCCCGGCCGGCAAGCCACCGTACCCGGTTTGCCCCACGGGTTATCGCTCGAGGCCGTATCGAGCAGGCGGGGAACATCGTTGGTCGTCTTGGCGATATGCCACGCATCAAAGAGCGCGCAGCCCTCAAGGCTCGGCGAGGATGCCGCGGGGGCCAATCCGGCCCCGATGCGCTCAAGGATGCCGGAGAGGCGGTTGAGACGGCACTCGATGGCAAGCAGCATGTCAATCTCGTCCTGGTCCAACAGGCTACGATCAAAATTGAGATAGAAAAGCTTTGAACGATCAATGCGAGCCAGGCTCATCTCGGACTTGGCAGCGATGGTGCGCAGACGGGGCAAGTCAATTTCACTCATAAGGGCAGCGGCATAGCGCTCGATACCGCTCGGATTCTCGGCATGGTCAACGCGGTAAAGCAGCGTCTCGATAGCATCAGGGAGCGGTGCCGTGTTAAAGCCCAAAAACACCTCGACCGGCTCGGGCAACTTTACGAGCTTGATCTTGTCGATAACATTTTGCATACCCTCGTCGAGTCCGCCGGCGTCCGCCGTGCTCGCAATGGCATTTTCGGAGTCAGCGAATATCACGCAGCGCAGGAACATCGATGCCATGAACTCGCCGTAAGGAAGGGAGCGGGTCGAATTCCATGTCTCGTGGTCGGACTGCTCGCGCATGGGGCCTTCGGGAGAGCCGACGGTTCGCGCGCACGCGCGCATTGCACCGTTGGCTTCCCTTACCATAATCTCACCAATACTGGAATCCGACTCGTCAAGGACTAGTTCCATGTCGGGATCGTTGGGCAGCGGAGCCTCGCTAACGGGGCGGTCCACCTTGTACACCTCACCCGAAACGCTTACGTAGCCCAAAAGCGACACATGACTTTTGCCAACGAATTCGACGACATAACAAGATTCACGCTGATCCTCGCCAAAGAGTTTCCAGACCACGCCATATGAGCGTCCCGCAGGCTGCTCGGGCATCGCCGGAAAGCGCTTCTTGGGATCGAGAAACCTGAGCTTGTATGTCGGACGCTCTGCCACGAAATATCACCCTGATCGGTCGCTTGAAGAAGGAGTGGTCGCGAATAAGTCGCGACACCTACTCGGAATCTTACACGAGTCGACAGGAAATCGTCCCTTTGGACGAAAGCACTCAAGCTGGCGTAAAAGAAAAGCCCCCGTTGCCGGGAGCTTTAATCTCAAATGGTGCGGCGTATAGGATTCCGCGCATCCGCTGCGCGGATCCGCACCGGCTTCGCCCGCCTGCCGGCGCGCTCGCCCGCGGGCTAAAAACGCTCCGCGTTTTCTTTACGCCCGCGCCCTGCATAGAGTTCGATTCTCCGCGGTACGGACTGGAAATAAAAAGGCAGGTAGATACGAATATCTACCTGCCTGTAACTATTGGTGGAGCTGGCGTTCATTCGGTCGAACACCTCGCCACCTGGACCTATAGCGCCAGGCAGCGACGGATTATCGCCCAAGCCGGCAGAATCGTCAAACGTGAACGCCACGCGCAGGCCGTCGTCATCGTCGGGGCCGCCCAGCACCACGCGCGCCACGAACGTGCGCAGAAGCTGCGCGTCGTCCACCTCGGCGGCGGCCATTCCCTCAAGCCAGAACAGCGCGCGGTCGTAGTCAAGGCGGGCGGCCTCAAGGGCCTCGGCCGTGCGCAGCTCGTCCTTGAGGAGCGCCTGCCGCTGCTTCAGCGCGTCTATGCGCTCCTTGCCGCCCGGCGGCGCGATGCCCGACTCGATGGCCGCCCATATGTTGGAGAACGCCGTCTCGATCTTGGCCAGCTCGCCCTTTATGGTCTCGCTCAAGGGCTTCTCGTCGGCGCGCTCCTCCTCGGCGTCGGCCAGCATGCGAGCGATGCGCTCGCGGCTGTCGGCGCTGCCCAGGGCCTCGCGCACGGCGTCGGCCACGCGCTTCTCCACGACATCGCGACGCACGGTGCGCCCGCAGCTGCGGCAGCGGTAGTAGTGATAGGGCCTGCCCGACTTGCCCGTGCCGCTGGTGCCGGTCATCAGCCCGCCGTCGCGCCCGTCGTAGAGCTTGCCCGTGAGCGGGAAGTCCCACGCTTCGGTCTTGGCGCGGGGCCTGTGCGAGTCCTCGAGCATCCGTATCACCCTCTCCTCGTCATCCATGGGAACGATGGCGGGCATGCCGCCGGGCACGACCACGCCCGCGTAGCGGTACTCCCCGCCGTTCTCCCGCCGCATCAGTATGCGGCGCACCGTCTGGAAGCGCCACTTGCCGCCGCGCTTGGTGCGGTACGGCTCCCAGGCGCGCACCACGTCGGCCACCGACTTGCCCGACAAGACCATGCGCACGCCCAGGCGGATGGCGGCTGCCTCCTCCTCGTTCACCACGTAGCGCCCGTCCGCTATGTCCCAGCCGTAGCGCACGCAGCCGTTGGCCAGGCACCGCTCGGCGTTCTTCTGTATGCCATCGCGTATGCGCTCGCCGTCGAGCGCGCTCTCGTACTCCGCCAAGACCTCAAGCATGCCCAGCTGCAGCACGCCCGCCGAGCCGTCCGAAATGTCCTCGCCCGCGTACAGTATCTCGACATGGCAGCGGCGCAGCATGATGCGCGCCAGGGCCATCTCGTCGCGGTTGCGCATGATTCGAGTGACTTTATATATGACCACGAAGTCGAACAGCCCGCGCTTGGCGTCGGCCATCATGCGCTGGAACTCGGCGCGGTCGGTGTTGGTGCCCGTCTGCGCGAAGTCGCAGTACGAGGCCACCACGCGCAGGTCGTTCTCCGCGCAGTAGGCGCGGGACTTCTCCACCTGTATCTCTATGGACTCGCCGCGCTGGTTGTGGCTGGAGAAACGGGCGTATATCGCCGCACGTCCGCCCATGGCTACGCCCTGTACAGCTCTACGAGGTCATCGTTCGGCGCTCCCCTGTAATTCAGCACGTTCAAGGCTATAGCGCCGTCGATAATCTTGAAATACGCGCCATAGTACACATGGTTGCGCCAGTAATGGATAACGGCCTTCCCCATCGACCCGTCGCGAAGGTACGACACGGTGCCGTGCGAGCCGTTGTCGTTCTTGCCGTACGAGTTGAAGAAGACCTCCACCGGGTACTTGGCGTTCTTCCCCGTCTTCGTCAACGGCTGGAGTTGCAGCTGCACGCGGTTTTCGGGGAACTCCACCACCGAATCAACCGCCTCAACCCGCGCGAAGTTCGTACGAAGGTTCGGCAGCGAGGGCACGCCAGTGGCGGCGGGCGTGAGCATGCGCTCCAGCTTCGCCACATCCGCCTTCACGGCCGCAACCGCGTCCGCATCGCCGTAATAGTAGCGTTCGCCGGCGAACACCTGACCGGTCTCGCGCTCGTACCTGACCACCGTACGGCACAGGTACGGCTTGTTGCCGAACGGGAACGGCCCCAGGTCATAGTCCGGGCAGACCATCGCGGGCGGCACCTCGTGCTCGCGCAGGATGCGAGCCTCCTCGACGCGCTGGGCTTCTTCTTCTGCGCGGCGCTTTTCTTCCGCCTTGCGCTTCTCCTCTGCGAACTCGCGCATGGCGCGCTTTTCGTCTCGTGCCGCTTTCGACGCGTGCAGGAAATCGAACAGGCCCATGGCTACCCCATCTCCCCGGCAGCTTGAAACCATACGACCGTGCCCACCACGCGCACGGGGCCGTCGTCCATGCCGAAAATCATGTCCTCGTAATCCTCGAAACTATCCGCCGACAGCATCAGCTTGGTGCTGCCCTTGTACCAGCGGCGCATGACGGCTCGGTAGTCCTCGGTCTCCACCACGGCTATGGAGCCGTTGGCGGGCTGGCGGTCGGGGTCGACCAGCACGTGGCTGCCCTCGGGTATCACCCGGTCCATGCAGTTCCCCTCGACCTCCAAAGCGAACGCGCGCGGGTGCGCTGCACATATAGACACAGGGACCTCGACACGATGCTCTATTTCTTCTTCATCGGTAAGACTCCCGGCATGCACGCGTCCCAACGTAAGCAATGGAACAGTGGCACTGCTTGGTACTACAGGCATGGCCCCCGCAGGGATATGCCCATGTTCTCGGGCAGCAAGACCGAACTGGTCCGACATTATGTCGTCGCGTGTAACGCCAAGAGCATCACAAATCTTAGTAATGGCTGACATACGAGGAACTGCACCGTTACGCCAGCCAGAAACAGAGGAAGGCGCAACGCCTGCAATACGGGCGAGCGTTTCCTGCGTTATGTCAAATTTAACTAGTAACGCATCAATGTTCTCCGGAACACCCATACAACCCTCCTTCTCGTGATAAACGAAATTTTACAATATGCCTATTCAGTTTTCCAAAAAACTTGTTGCGTTTAACCGAATGTTTGGTATTCTGGAATCACAAGAAAGGAGGTGCCATGGAGGAGAACATGTTCGCGGCAGCACGTCGGGCGTCTAACGTTTCGGTTGAAGACGCGGCAAACGCATGCAATATCTCGCGAGCTACCTACCAGCAGAGAGAGCTTCATCCTACCGATTTTCGAGTAAATGAGCTCCTCAAACTTAAAGGAGTTCTCACGCCTGTAGGCAAGAAATTGCTTTACGACGGGATAGCTCTATTTTTTTGTCCTGATGATTCAGTTAAACCGAATTACTAACGCAAAGGAGAAGCACCATGGCAAACGCAAGCCACCAACCCGACAGCATGACCAACCTCGTGACCGACATGCTGGACGCCATCATCAACCGCCGCGACCACGTGGCCATCGACTTCAAGCCCGCCGAGAACGGCTGCATGGAGGAGCCGCACGCCCGCCTCACGCGCCGCGCGGGCGACCCGCAAGAACGCCTCGCCCA
>USMA01000085.1 GCA_900555765.1 uncultured Collinsella sp. | reverse complement strand
CGGGTATATCCTGCCTGTCGAAGAAATTGCGGCCCTGTGCCGTGCGCGCGGCGTTCCGTTCGTGCTCGACGCGTCGCAGTCGGCGGGGCTGCTGCCTGTGCGCCTTGCGGAGCTGGGCGCGGATTTTATCGGTATGCCGGGCCATAAAGCGCTCTACGGCCCGCAGGGCACAGGGCTGCTCCTGTGCGCCCGTATGCCGGATACGCTTCTGGAGGGCGGCAGCGGCAGCGCCTCGCGCCTGCCGGATATGCCGCCGGAGCTGCCGGATCACGCGGAGGCCGGGACGCAGAACGTCTGCGGCAGCTGCGGCCTTGCCGCCGGGCTGCGCTTTGTGCGGCGGCAGACCCCGCAGCGCCTGCTTGCGCACGAAATCCGCCTTAGAAGGCTGCTTGCATCCATGTTGGAGGATATTCCGGGTATTCGTCTGTTTACAGGCGAGGCGCAGAGCGGGACACTCAGCCTCTGCGCGGCGCAGACGGACTGCGCGACGCTTGCCGCGCGGCTTGCGCTGGGCATGGCTGCGCTCGTCGATCGTGAGACGCTGGCCATGGAGCTGTGGCCCCATGCCGAGTACAATAGCGCCCGCAACAACCTGTACTCGACGATATCGCGCTTGCGGTCGGCTTTGGGGCCGACGCCGGATGGCAAGTCGTGTGTGCTCATCCAAAATGAATGCATCGGACTCAACGGCGACTACGTCAAGACCGATGTACGGCTGTTTGATCAGATAAGCCGCGAGGTTTTGGGAAATCGCACGGGTGCGCGCGGGCCCCATTTAGTTGAGCTGTGCCTTAAGATTGAGCAGCTTTATGCCGGACCGCTGTATGTTCCCAATGGCTGTAATCCCACCTACTTTTTGCGTATGCGACGCATTATGCAGTCAAAGTACATCGATTGCATGATTAAGGGAGCAAATGCTGCTCTAGAAGAAAACGATCTGCAGTCGGCGATTTGGCTGGCGGAGTCGGGGCTTCGACAGGAAACGGCGCGCGAGGATATGGTGCGCTGCGCCATGCGCGTCTACAGTGCGGCGGGGCGGCGGCGCGATATCGTCGAGCTATACAGCGGGCATATGCACCATCTGAGGGAGCAGGTCAATGGCGTGCCCGAGCCCGAGACGCGGCGTCTGTACGAGCGCTTGGTGGAGGGGCGGCTCAATCGCGTGCTGGTCGAGCGATAAAAAACGGGCGCCCAAAGTACTTGGGCACCCGTGAGCTTGCTATGTGTTGGCTCGCCGGATCATTGGCTCTTAGACGAGCATGATCATCTCGATATCCTTGCGCGAGGACTCGCGATACAGCGAGAACTTGCGGCCGATAACCTGGACGACCTCGGCGTGGCAGCGCTCGGCGAGCTCCTCGGCGGCCTCGCGGGCAGAAAGGCTGGAGCCGTCCAGCACAGAGCACTTAACGAGCTCGTGCTTCTCCAGGTAGGCGACCGTCTGCTCGACGGTGCCCTCGTTGACATCGGACTTGCCGATGATGATGGCGGGGTTGAGGTGATGGGCCATGCTGCGAAGCTGCTTGACCTGGGCTCCTGTCAGTGCCATGGGTTCTCGCTTTCTATGTATGGGGCGCCCCGCGACGGGGCCTTAATCTACGTGAGCTGTCCCACGATAGCGCAGGAACGGCGCGGTGTGGAGCGCGTTTGCCCAGTTCAAAAAGAATGCGGATGCCGAGTGAGTGGGCAGTGCGGGCTGCGAACAGGCTATGAGCTGGGCGCAGAGACCGGCTCCCATGCAATAAACGCCCAACGGACCTTGCGGACGTGGTCGAGCATGTAGCGTCCCTGCGGCACGCCCTTGGAGCCCGGCTCGCCGGCACGGGGATTCTCAATCATGTGTTGAGCGATGTAGTCGCGCAGGCGGTCGATCTTATCCTCGTTGCCATGCTCGAGCATACGGGAAAAATCTGCTACGCCCGCCTCAAGGCTATCGAAGGTGTCGCGACGGGGCGATTCAAAGTACGTAACCTGCGGCAGGGCACCCATCTGAATGAGGATATTAAAAGCATACACAAAGCCATTACTGCAGGTAACCGAGGCGCCGATGGCGTTCATCAGGTGCAGGTCATAGCGCGGGCTGGAGTTGGCGACCATCGTGACAGCACAACGCCGACGAGCCGTACGATCAAGCTTGGCAAGCGCACCTTTTAGATTGGTCGTCGTAACCGACCGACTGGCAAAGGCAACATCTACCGCTTTCGTGACCGGGCCAACCAAATCCCAATCATCATCCCAAGCAAGCTCAAGCGGCGTAATAAGATCCTCGAGCCCGTAATACTCAATGCCGGCATCAAGCGTGCCCAACATGGCAGGGGAAAAATCAGCGGCAATCACGGGATGTCCGTCTTGCGCAAGCGGAATGGCAATCGACCCAGCCCCACATCCCATATCAAGCACCGATTCACCAGGCTTTAACGCCAACAGCTTTATAAAATCTCGGGCATACGGAGCAGTCTCAAGCGGCCGAAAATGCCGAGCCCGCTTATCCCACTCAAAAGAATCATCAGCCCGCCGCCGATCAGCTTGCAGACGCATCCACTCGCCATTCCAATCAGCAGAAAGAAGCTCAGAGCGAGCATCCCCATCAACCACGGGCCAACCTCCTAGCAACAAAAAAGCGACTCCCCCCAAAAGAAGAGCCGCAACCAGCATATATCAGAAAAAGAACCGTTCCAACGCCAAGCCGCCACACCAGCCAAGTGGTGCAGGAGCGAAGCAACTGCAACCGGGATAGAACCCGACTGAGGTCCCGTTGTGCGGGAGCCCCGGGGAGGGCAAATATATAAGGTCGATAGCGAGTTACGCACGAGCCGGAGGGCACGTAATGTGCTCTCCGTGCGAGTCAGGACTGTCCGAGCAGGCGACCTTATATATTTGCCCTCCCCGGGGCTCCTCGCCAGTCCCCTCAGCTAGTTCTTCAGCGAGTTCAGCGGTGCCGGGAAGCGTCCACCACGATGGGCAAGCACGGTGCCGGCGTTGGGGTTCACCGGCATGATGGGCGCACGGCCAAACAGGCCGCCGTACTCGACGCAGTCGCCCACGCCCTTGCCAATGGCGGGAATCACGCGGACGGCCGTGGTCTTGTTGTTGATGACGCCGATGGCCATCTCGTCGGCGATGATGCCGGCGATGGTCTCGACCGGGGTGTCGCCGGGGATGGCGATCATGTCCAGGCCAACGGAGCACACGCAGGTCATGGCCTCGAGCTTCTCGAGCGAAAGCGCGCCGGCCTCGACGGCGGCGATCATGCCGGCATCCTCGGACACGGGGATGAAAGCGCCGGAAAGACCGCCCACGCTGGAGCTGGCCATGACGCCGCCCATCTTGACGGCATCGATGAGCAAGGCGAGCGCGCAGGTCGTGCCGGGGCCACCGCAGGTGCCCACGCCGATGATCTCGAGGATGCGCGCGACAGAGTCGCCAATGGCAGGCGTAGGTGCCAGCGACAGGTCGACAATGCCCTTCTCGACACCCAGGCGATGGGCGGCCTCGCGGCTCATGAGCTCGCCCGCACGGGTGATCTTAAAGGCGGTCTGCTTGATCTTCTCGGCGACTTCCATCATCGAGGCGGAGTCGGGGAGCGTCTCCAGGGCTGCAGCCATAACGCCGGGGCCCGAGACACCTACGTTGATGACGGCGTCGGCCTCGCCACCGCCGTGGACGGCGCCCGCCATAAACGGGGAGTCCTCGACCATGTTGGCAAAGCAGACAAACTTGGAAGCGCCGACGGAATCCTGGTCGGCCGTGAGTTTAGCAGCATCGATGATGGTCTGGGCGGCCATGAGCACGGCATCCATGTTGATACCGGCGCGCAGGCTGGCGACGTTGACGCTGGAGCAGACGCGGCTCGTGGTAGCGAGCGCCTGGGGGATGGACTGGATGACGCGGCGGTCGGCGTCACCGATGCCCTTCTGGACGAGCGCGGAGAAGCCGCCCAGGTAATCGATACCGAGCGTCTCGGCCGCGCGGTCGAGGGCATGCGCGATGGGGGTGAGGTCCTCATTCTTGCAGCACGCGGCGATCTGCGCCACCGGGGTGACGGAAACGCGCTTGTTGACGATGGGGATACCGTACTCGCGCTCGAGGTTCTCGGCGGTTTCGACCAGATGCTCAGCCGTGTGCGTCACGTGGTCGTAGATCTTCGTGCACATGCGGTCGAGGTTCTCGTCACCGCAACCCATGAGCGAAACACCCATGGTGATGGTCCTGATGTCGAGGTTCTGTTCCTCAACCATGCCGCGGGTTTCCGCGATTTCTGCGGGCGTGATCGCCATCCTTGCGCTCCTATCTGCCAAAACGAGCATAGTCTTATCTATTCTAACGTGCCGCACGTGCCAAGTGGCGCGTGCGGCACGTTTTGGTGCTCGGTTGTTTCCGATGTGTTACTGCCCAAAGACCTCTTCGGCGATACGAGCGCTCTCGGCGGCGTCCTTGGCGTAGTAGTCAGCGCCGATCTGCTTGGCGTATTCGGGGGTGAGTACGGCGCCGCCTACGATGACCTTGACGCCCGGCACCTCGGCATGAAGCAGCTTGATGGTCTCTTCCATGGCCACGACGGTGGTGGTCATAAGCGCCGAGAGGCCGACGAGCTTAATGTCACGCTCCTGCACGGTCTTGAGCACCTCTTGCGGGTCGACGTCGCGGCCTAGGTCAAAGACGGTGTAGCCGTAGTTATCGAGCAGCATTTTGACGATGTTCTTGCCAATGTCGTGGATGTCGCCCTTGACGGTGGCCACGCAGATCTTGCCCTTGTCGGCGATCTCGCCGGCGGGCATCAGGCGCTTGATGGTGTCGAAGCCCACGCGTGCGGCTTCGGCCGAGGCCATAAGCTGCGGCAAGAAGAACTTGCCCTGGTCAAAGAGGACGCCAACCTCGTCGAGGGCGGGGATAAAGTGATTGTTGATGAGGTCCATGGCGTCGTGGTCTGCCAGCAGGCGCTCGGTCTCGGCCGCGATTTCGCCTTTGCGGCCCGAGACGACCATGCGACGAATCGGGTCGTCGTTGCCGTCGGTGCCGGCGGTGCCAGCAGCGGGCGCGGCATCACTCGATGCGGCCTGGGCGGCTGCCGGGTTGGCGGCGATCTTGTACGGATCGGTCCAGCCGGCATAGCGCTCGATGTATCCGGTCGAGCCCTCGTCCTCAACGCTCAAGACGCGATAGCTGTAGACGGTGTCCATAAAGCGCTTGGAACCCGGGTTCATGATGGGGGCGTCCAGGCCCGCGCCAAAGGCGGCGGCCAAAAAGACCGAACCCAGCAGCGGGCGGGCAGGCAGGCCAAAGCTGATGTTCGACACGCCGAGCGCGCATTTGACGCCCAGACGCTCCTTGCACAGGGACATGGCGCGCAGGATCTGCTCGGCCTGGCGCTGGTTGGTCGAGGCGGTCATGACCAGGCAGTCGATGAGGATGCGGTCCGGTCCGATGCCGTAGCGGGCAGCCTCGGCCACGATGCGCTCGGCGATGGCGAAGCGGGCCTCGGCGGTATCGGGGATGCCGCCTTCGTCGAGCGTGAGGCCGACGACGTTGGTGCCGTAATGGGCGACCAGCGGAAAGA
>USMA01000084.1 GCA_900555765.1 uncultured Collinsella sp. | reverse complement strand
CCGGTGAAGTAGTCGATCTGGGTCTGAACATAGGTGAAGCCGTTGATGCGGGAGATGATCTGAGCGGCGTCCTTGCCGAGACCGTTCAGGATGACGCGCAGGGGCTCCTTGCGGGCCTTGTTGGCGTTGCGGACGATGCCGATCGCGCCCTCAGCGGCGGCGAAGGACTCGTGACCGGCGAGGAAGGCAAAGCACTTCGACTCGTCGGACAGCAGCATCGCACCGAGGTTGCCGTGGCCCAGACCGACCTTGCGGTCCTCGGCGACGGAGCCGTCGATGCAGAAGGACTGCAGGCCGACACCGATCATCTTGGCGGCTTCGGCCGCGGACTTCACGCCGGACTTGATGGCGATGGCCGCGCCGACGGTGTACGCCCAGCAGGCGTTTTCAAAGCAGATGGGCTGGATGCCTTTGACGATCTCATACGGGTCAAAGCCCTTGGCCTTGCAGATCTCGCGGCACTCTTCGACGGAAGAGATACCGTACTGAGCGAGGACGCCGTTGATCTTGTCGATTCTTCTCTCGTAGTTTTCAAATAAAGCCATTGTTTCGTCCTCCCTTCCTTATTCCTGACGCGGGTCGATGTACTTGGCAGCGTTCTCCCACTGACCATAGTGGCCCATAGCGCCAGCGATGGCCTCCTCGGGGGTCTTGCCGGCCTTGACGGCGTCGGTGAACTTGCCGAGGTTCAGGAACTCGAATGCGATGATCTCGTTCTTGTCGTTGAGAGCCATGCGGGTGACGTAGCCCTGAGCGCGCTCGAGGTAACGAGCGCCCTTGGCCTTGGTGCCGAACATGGTGCCGACCTGAGAGCGAAGGCCCTTGCCGAGGTCGTCGAGGGAGGCGCCCACGGGCAGGCCGCCCTCGGAGAACGCGGTCTGGCTGCGGCCGTAAACGATCTGCAGGAAGATCTCGCGCATAGCAACGTTGATGGCGTCGCAGACGAGGTCGGTGTTGAGGGCCTCGAGGATGGTCTTACCGGGAAGGATCTCGGAAGCCATGGCGGCTGAGTGGGTCATGCCCGAGCAGCCGATGGGCTCAACGAGGGCCTCCTCGATGATGCCGTCCTTGACGTTCAGCGTGAGCTTGCAGGCGCCCTGCTGAGGTGCGCACCAACCCACACCGTGCGTAAGACCGGAGATGTCGGAAATCTCCTTAGCCTGGACCCACTTGCCCTCCTCGGGGATGGGTGCGGGGCCGTGGTATGCACCCTTGGCAACGGGGCACATGTTCTCCACTTCCTGTGAGTACTGCATGCCTCTCCTCTCTATCGTGTTGGCGTCCCGTCTGGGGGTCGTGGCTGGCGATTGCCGGGCGACCCGTCGAAAGGGACATGACATGCAGCCCCTATAATACCGCGAAATGCACGGAATATTCGGCGAACGGCTCAGTTTTCGTAGCGAGAAGTCCGGAAGTTTTAATTGAAACGGTTTAACTCTATGTTCTGTGGTCGCGAACTTCCGTAGAGGGGGTCCGTCTTTGGCTAGCTATTGGTCAGCTCTTGTAAGCATTGCGGGGTTTGACCTGTTGCATCGGAGCCGTTCGCCGCCTGATTACTGCCTTTGGCCGCGCGAGTGTATTGTTTTGCGTGAATGTTTTGATGGCACGCTTCAATCGTGCTGTATTGGATGGCAAGCAGATCCCGGCGAAGGGAGCGCCATGCAGCGCGTTTGGAGAACGGTTACCGGCTTTTACCATGTCTGTGCCCGCGGTACGGGCAAGCGGCTCATCTTTGAGGGCGATGACGACCGGTGGGAGTTTTTGGAGCTGATGCGCGAGTGCTGCCGCGAGGAGGGTGTGACGGTTATCGCCTGGTGCCTTATGGGCAATCACGTGCATTTGGTGCTTGCAGATTACGAGGACAGGATGAGCGCGGCGATGCACCGGCTGCTTTTGACGTACGCGCGGCGGTTCAATAAGCGCATGGGGCGCACAGGCCATCTGTTCCAGAACCGGTTTGACCGGCGTTCGCTCGATACCGATTGGCAGGTGATGGAGGCTATTCGCTCTGTACACGCTGATCCGCAGGAGGTGGGCGTTAGCCTAATCGAGCGTTATTCCTGGAGCAGCTTTGCGGAGCATCTGCGCGCTTACGACAGTGATGCGGCAGATGCCACGAGGGGATTTTGCGATCCTTCTTGCGTGCTTGAGCTTTTTGGTTCTGCCGAGGCCTTTGCTGCCTATTCGCTTTCGACGCCCGACGGTAGCGAGCCGGCGCTGTGCGATATGAAAGAGACAGAGTGGGAACGCCACGCCTTTGCCGACAAGATGGCGAAGAGCCTCGGGGTTCCGCTCAATGGGGTTAAAACTGCACCGCCGGCGCAGCGCGATACCGTTATTGTTGGATTGAACAATGCCGGCTTTACGGTGCGCCAGATTGAGCGGTATACCGGGATTGGCAAAAGTACCGTCTCTCGTATCGTGCGCGCCCGCGCGCGAACGGCGATGCGGGCTGGCGGAAACGTGATGTAAGGTCGCCTGTTCACCGCAGCTGGGGTCGTTCATACGCCGCAACCAGCGTTCAAAAGCTTGGTACGGTAACTGCACTTCTTAATATGCATAGAACAATCGTCATCTTGCATAAAATAACAGCTCAGTCCGGGTTTGCCCGTGCCTACCCCCGTCTGCGCCGTGCAAAAAACGGAGTTTTCAGCATCGTGGTGCTGTCGGCACTGCCGCAATCTTGCAACATACGGGTTCCGAAGCTATTTGTGCCTTCCGATGCGCCTCCGAAGCGCATGTATGTGATCCCTGAGACCGCGATGCTTGCTCTAAAACACAATATATATGCGCCTGGAGACGTTGATTAACGCTTTCGATGCGTATACATACAGCTTGGCGTGCTGAATACTCGCAAAAATGCACGCCGCATCCTATGGGACCCTTCTGCTGCAGGCGCGAAGCGAGTCGGAGCTCAGCAGAACGGGACTTGGCGTTTTGCTTGGCGGGTCCGGGGCCCTGCCGCAGGCCTTTGGTGCTGTGGAAAACGCCCGTGTTCGCGTCTGCTGTGTGGTAAATGACAGACGGGGCGCCGGACGCGCTGATTTTGTGTGTTCGTGCTCATTAGGAAAAACAGAGCCGCCCGTATCGGGCGGCTCGGCAATCAAAAACCTTGGATTCGGAGCATACGCTACTGGTTAGCTTGTCCCTCGAGCATGCCGTCGAGGGTGCGCCAGGCGAGCTCGGCGCACTTGACGCGGGCGGGCATGTGCGAGATGTCCTGGAGCTGGGCGGCTTCGTCCAGGTCTTCCAGGTCCTCCTCGGAGAGCTTCTCGCCACGTATCATGGCGAGGAAGAGCTCTGCCAGGCGGTGAGCTTCCTCGACGGTCTCGCCGGTGATGAGGTCGGCCATGATGTCGGCACTGGCCTGACTGATGGCGCAGCCGTGGCCGGTAAAGGAGGCCTCCTCGATCACGCCGTTCTCGACGCGCAGCTGCAAGGTGAGCTCGTCACCGCAGCTGGGGTTGATGCCGTCGTGCTCGTGTGTGGGGGCATCCATCTCGTACTTATAGTCGGGGTGCGAGTTGTGCTCCATAAACGTTGTGGAGGTGTATAGATTACCCATTGAACGTGCTCCAAACGTGATGTAGGCCGGCGATGAACTTGTCGATGTCGGCCTTGTCGTTGTAGAAGGCCACGCTGGCGCGGCAGCAGGCAAGGTTCTCGACGCCCAGCCAGGTAAGCAGCGGCTGCGCGCAGTGGTGGCCGGCGCGGATGCAGACGCCGTCCATGTCCATGATGCTCGCGACGTCGTGCGGGTGGATGCCCTTGACGTTAAAGCTCACAACGCCGTGGTGGTTGTCCCAATAGATGGAGCCGATGATCTGGACAAAGTCGAGCTGCATGAGTTCGCCCATCAGGTAGTGGACGAGTGCCTGCTCGCGGGCCTGGATGTTCTCGTAACCCACGGTGTTGACCAGGTAGTCGAGTGCCGCACCCGTGGCGAAGATGCCGGCGGCGTCCTGCGTGCCGGCCTCGAATTTCTCGGGGACGGGCGCCCAGACGGCGTCCTGCTCGGTGACCGAATCGATCATTTCGCCGCCGGTGAGCATGGGCGGCATGGCGTTGAGCAGGTCCATCTTTCCCCACAGCACGCCGATGCCCATGGGGCCCATGGCCTTGTGCGCGCTAAAGGCAAAGAAGTCGGCGCCCAGGTCGGCCACATCGACCGGCATGTGCGGCAGCGACTGCGCACCGTCGACGACCAGGTAGCCGCCGTACTTGTGCACGAGCTTGCCGAGGTTCTTGACCGGGTTCTCGACGCCCAGCACGTTAGAAACCTGACCCACGGCCAGAATCTTGGTCTTGGGACCAACCTTGGCAAGAACCTCCTCGGTGGTGAGCTGGCCGCTCTTGGTGGGGTAGAGGTAGACGAGCTTGGCGCCGGTCTCGCGGCAGACCTGCTGCCACGGGATCAGGTTGGAGTGGTGCTCCATGATGGTAATGCCGACCTCGTCACCGGGCTCGAGCACCGTTGGCGCAAAGCTCTTGGCGACCAGGTTGAGCGACTCGCTCGTGTTGCGGGTGAAGACGACCTCGTTGGCCTGGGGAGCGCCGATGACGTCAGCGATCTGCTGACGCACCTTCGCGATGGCATCGGTGGCCTCGACGGACAGCGAGTACAGGCCGCGCAGCGGGGTGGCGTTCTTGCGCTGGTAGAAGTCGCGTTCGGCGTCAAGCACGCAGGCGGGGCGCTGCGCAGTGGCGGCGCTATCGAGGAAGGCGATCTCGGGGTGCTGCTGAAACAGCGGGAACTGCGCCTTGTAGGGGTTGGTCTCGATGTCCACGGTGGGCCAGCCGCGCGAAGCCTCGTCGCTGGCGTCGAGCTCCATGGGCTCGGGGGCAGTACAGGTGTCGCATTTAACGTGCTCGGTGTCGATCATGCGAGCTCCTCTTCAAAGTTGTCGATCAGGTTGTTGCCCAAGCGGACGACGGCTGCGCGGGTGCGCTCGTCGGTGGCGGAAAGCGCGGCGTCCTCCAGCTTGGCGCGAATGAACAGGTCCTCGGCGGCGTGTTGGGCAAGGCCGCGGCAGGCGAGATAGAACAGTTGCTCGTCGCGGACGTGGCCGATCGTGGCGCCGTGGTTGCCGGCGACGTCGTCCTCGTCGCAGAGAATGACGGGAACGGTCTTGTTGTCGACGCCCTTGTTGGCCAAAAGCACCGTCTCGCGCTCGGTGCCGGTTGCGCCCTTGCAGCCGTGCACGAGGTCGATGGTGCCGCGGTAGACCTTCTTGGACGTGCCGGCCAGCACGCCGTTGGCGTCGATCTCGCACTCGGTCTTGCGGCCGCGGTGGCGCAGCTCGTAGTTAAAGTCGCGCACCTGCTCGCGGGCGCCCAGATAGTCAGTATCGATGGTGACCTTGGCGGTATCGCCCAGCAGGTCGCCGGCAAGGCCGGTGGCGCTGGCGCCGGCACCCAGGACGGTGTGCTGCACGTTGACGCGCGCGCCCTCGTCCAGGAACAGGCCGGTGTCGTCGAGCGCGATCCAGCTATCGTCGAGCGTCTGTGTGCAGGTCACGTTGACGGTGGCGTACTCGTGGGCGCACACGCGTAGCACGGAGCCCA
>USMA01000083.1 GCA_900555765.1 uncultured Collinsella sp. | reverse complement strand
GCTGCGAGCGCATCCCGATGCTGCGCGATTGCGACTCGCTCGATAACGCCGAGGCTTGGGAAGCTCACGAGGAATCGCTGGGGCATACCGAGGACGGCCACGAGGCCATCCTTCAACAAGACATCTGCGGCAACTTCGTCAACCCGGCCGACTACCGCATCAGCGCACTCAACCTCTCCAACAGCGCCGCCATCGTCCTCTACGAAGCCCTGCGCCAAACAGGCTTTCCGGGAATGTGACAAAGGAACTGTCCCTTTGTCACATTCCAGTGCCGCGCCGATGGCGTACGCGCCTAATTGATGCTCTAGATAAAAAGCCCTCACTTTTAATCAGAATTAACTAAAGTAAAATGAAGTTAAACGGCGGTGTGAAAGGAGAGCCTTGTGAAATATCTCGAGAACCCGTTTACCCCCAGTTTTGGTGAGGTTCCTGCCCATCTCGCTGGCAGACAGCAGATTATTCGGGATTTGGACCGTGCCTTCTTGAGCCAGCGCAGGCGCCCAGAATTGACATCGATCTTCTCGGGCGCACGTGGAACCGGTAAAACCGCTCTCATGTCGTCGCTTGCGACAAGGGCAGAATCCCACGGCTGGATTGCCGTAAAGACAACCGCGCTCCCGGGAATGCTTGAGGAAATCGAGTTCGGGGCGAAACGTGCTGCCGGCCATCTTATCGACCCGTCTAACAACTTCGAAGTCACCGGTCTCGGAATTGCACCGATCGGCAGCATCGAGGTCAATCGCGTTCACGATGCCTCAACCTGGCGTTATCGCATGAGCGACATCATCGACCAGCTCAACGAGGCGGGCACCGGTCTGCTCGTCACGGTTGACGAGGTAGACCCGACACTCGACGAGATGATTCAGCTCGCAGCGACGTATCAGCACTTTGTGACCGATGGGAAACGCGTCGCGCTGCTCATGGCGGGACTTCCCAACAACGTATCGACGCTACTGAACCACAAGACGGTCTCGTTCCTTCGCCGCGCCCAACAATATCATCTGGGTCGCATTGCCGACTATGACGTGCGCGAAGCCTTGATTCGCACAATTCAGGAAAACGATCGCCTGGCAGATGCTGAGGGAATCGATAGAGCCGTTCGCTCGATCTCTGGTTTTCCCTTCCTATTGCAACTCGTAGGCTACCGTGCCTGGGATCTCACAAGCGATTCGAAGGAAATCTCGTCGCGCGACTTTGACCTGGGAATCAAAATCGCGCGCGACGAGATGGACGACCGAATCCTCGCGGCAACCTATCGGGAACTCACTGCAGAGGACAAGCGATTCCTCATCGCCATGCTCGATGACGAGGAAGAGTCCACCACCGCTGACCTTGTCGAGCGCCTTAAGCGTTCGCCACAGCAGGTCTCCCGCTACCGACGCCGCATGATAGATGCCGGCATCATCGGGGAACGAGGACGAGGGCTCGTCGCATTTGAATTGCCATTCTTCCGCGACTATCTCGCGGCTCAATGCGTGAAATAGACATCAATGAGGCAAAGGGGCTGTCCCTTTGTCACATTGGCTATAGATAGCGGCCGGTAATGCTCTTGGAGCAGGCTGCGATGTCGCCCGGCGGGCCGGCGCAGACGATTTGCCCGCCGGCGTCGCCACCGCCCGGGCCCATGTCGATCACGTAATCGGCGTTACGGATAAGGTCGAGATCGTGCTCGATCACGATAACCGTGGCGCCTTTGGCAACAAGGCCGTCGAACACACTCAGCAACACCTGAACATCGAGCGGATGTAGGCCGATCGTGGGCTCGTCGAATACGAATACGGCATCGTCCTGCACGCGGCCCATCTCGCTCGCGAGCTTAAGGCGCTGAGCCTCGCCGCCCGAGAGCGCCGGTGTGGGCTCGCCGAGCGTGAGATAGCCCAAGCCCAGGTCGTGCAAGGTCTGCAAGCGCGTCTGAACCTTCTTGAGTCCCACCGTGGCGTCGAGGGCCTCGTCCACACTCATGTCCATGAGCTGCGGCAACGTAAGCAGACTCCCGTCCTTGCCCTCACGATGGATATGCGAAGCCGCGTCCGCATAACGCGAACCGCGACATGCCGGGCAGACGATCTCGACGTCGGGCAAAAACTGCACGTCGAGCGATATCGAGCCCGTGCCGTCGCACGTAGGGCAGCGCAAGGCGCCGGTGTTGTAGCTAAAGGCGCCCGCCTTGTAGCCAGCTGCCTTAGCCTCGGGCGTACGGGCAAAGGCGCGGCGCAGCTCGTCATGGATGTCGGCATAAGTTGCCACCGTCGAGCGAACATTGGCGCCAATGGGCGTAGCGTCAATCAGGTTGGCGCGGGCAATGCCCTCGGCATCGACCCAACGCACGTGCCCCGGCAGACGCTCGCCAGCTGCCTGCGCCTTAAGCGCCGGGATGAGCGTCTCGAGCACCAACGTCGTCTTACCCGAACCCGAAACACCCGTCACCGCGACCAAGCGGCCGCGCGGAATATCGACTTCGAGCGGTTTGACGGTATGGATGGTATCGGTCGCCATGCGGATATGGCCCTGGTCGAACATTTCGTCGTCAGTCACCTGCGGACGCAAGCGCTTGGGCTCGGCGCGCAAAAACGGCGCGATACGGCTGTCCTGCGATTGCTCGACCTCGTCCACCGTGCCCGCGGCGATTACACTGCCGCCGCCTGCTCCGGCAACGGGGCCCATCTCGACCAGATAGTCGGCTTCCGCCAGTACGCGCGTATCGTGGTCGACAACAACCACGGTGTTGCCGTCATCCACCAAATCGCGCATCACGCCCACCAAGCCGTCGACATTGGCGGGATGCAAGCCAATTGAGGGCTCGTCCAGCACATAGAGCACGCCCGTCGACCGGTTGCGCACCACGCGGGCGAGCTGCACACGCTGGCGCTCACCCGTGGAAAGCGTGGCACCGGCGCGGTCGAGTGAAAGGTAATCGAGACCCAGGTCGACCAGACGGCGAGCCGCGCCCAAAAACGAATCGCAGATATCCGTCGCCATGGGCTGCATCTCGGGCGGCAAGGATGCAGGCACCCCGCGCACCCACTCAATCGCCTCGCCCAGCGTCATGGCCGCCGCCTGTGTCAGATTGATACCGCGCACTTGGGGCTGGCGCGCAGCCTCGGAGAGACGCGTGCCGCCGCAATCGCGGCATGCTCCCTCGCGCAAAAAGCGCGCAACGCGTTTTAAGCCCTTATCGTCCTTGACCTTGGCGAGCGCATTCTCGACGGTATAGACGGCGTTGTAATAGGTGAAGTCGAGCGGCGTGGCGCCCTCACCGTTTTTGGGAACGTAGAGAATGTGCTTCTTAACCGCTGGACCATGAAACACGATGTCGCGCTCTTGAGGCGTGAGCTGGTTAAACGGCACGTCGGTACGCACGCCCATCTCGCCTGCCACCTGCTTCATCAGATCCCACATGAGCGTGCCCCAGGGAAGGACTGCGCCCTCGTTGATGGTCTTTGACTCGTCGGGCACCAGGCTCGCCTCGTCTACCTCGCGCATGACACCGGTGCCGCCGCAGGTAGGGCACGCACCGCCGCTATTGAAAGCCAAATCCTCGGCACCCGGCGCGTAGAACTCGCGGCCGCATGTCGGACACGTGAGCGACAGGCCCGCAGCCACGTTAAGGCTCGGCTCCACACGCGCCCCGCAATGCGGGCACACGTGATGGGCGCAACGGCTAAAGAGTAGACGCAGGCTATTGTTGAGCTCGGTCATGGTACCAAAGGTCGAGCGCACGCCCGGTACGCTGGGGCGCTGATGTAATGCGAGCGCCGCTGGCACGTGCAGCACCTCGTCCACCTGGGCGTGCTCGGCCTGCGTCAGACGACGGCGGGTATAGGTGCTGAGCGCCTCCAGATAGCGGCGCGAGCCCTCGGCATAAAGAACCCCGAGTGCCAGCGAACTCTTGCCCGAACCCGACACGCCGGCAATGCCCACGAGCTTTCCCAGCGGAATATCGATATCGATGTCTTTGAGGTTATGGACGCGCGCGCCACACACCTCGATAGCCTGCGGGTTCATCTTCTGTTCCGTCACCTTTATCACCCTACTCATGCCATATAACTCGATCGCGAATGTACGCGCCCAGCATGGGCACGGTAAACCGGACGAGGCCGTATCCGGCAGCCTCGATGACGCGCTCGCGAATCAGGCTTGCGCGATATTTACTCGCCCAGCTCTGAGTGCGATCACAGCGCTCAATGATGTCCGCCATGCGCGTCGGCGTGCCTCCGGCAACTGCCATGGCCTCGATAAATAGGCGCTGTGGACTGCGCAGCCCGTAATACAGGGGCGCGTCAACCGCTTCGTAGAACTCGGAGACGGCATCCGCGTGCCCAGCCTCAACATCGCGCTCTTCAATGACCTGCGAGCCACGCCGGACAGCAGACCGCCACATGTAATAGCCCACCAGCTGAACCATATAGGGATGCCCCATGCTCTTGCGCGCCGCAAGGTCCGCCGTCTCCGCATCAACGTAAAGACCAGCGTCTTTGACCGTCTTGATATACGAATCGCGCACTTTGGGCAAAGAAATCGCCCCCAGCGTACGCTGCTGAGCACGCCGCAAAAACGTCACGCTCGGCTCTTCGAGCAAGTCATCAACCATACTGGGTAAGC
The DNA here is from genome assembly GCA_900555765.1 of uncultured Collinsella sp. Classification (GTDB taxonomy): domain Bacteria; phylum Actinomycetota; class Coriobacteriia; order Coriobacteriales; family Coriobacteriaceae; genus Collinsella. The sequence continues at coordinate 984 of USMA01000083.1, read as the reverse complement.
CGGCGAACACCAGCGCAAGACCGCGCTGGTCGCTATCGGACAAGCCCGTAGCATCTTGATCTCCGGGCACTTGCTGATAGAGAACGGCCAGCGCCGCCAGTTCCTCGATAGACGCAGATTGGGCCTCGTCAATCGCAAACAGTATGCCCTTGCCTGGACCGAGCTTCTTGAGGCGCTCGTTGACCAGCCCTCGCAACGTTTCGCCCTTTGCTCGCGCCGCCTCGACCGACATCCGGCCAAACGACGGCCCAAACTCCATTGACGTCACAACGGGTTTATTCGAGCGAAGCGCGTCGGCCAAGCGGTCGCATAAGCCAAGCGAAGCGAAATCGGAGACAACCGCCCATCCGCGCGCGCTGGCTAGACGCTGCAGCTCCCGTAGGAGAACCGTTTTGCCACAGCCGCGGTTCCCCGTAATGAGCATGAACCTACCCGGCGCTCCGGCGCCGTTATCGAGCCCTTCCTCGAAATCTTCGATGACCGGCTCGCGACCGATGAGCATCGGAGGCCGCTTGCCTGCCGTTGGCTTAAAGGGATTTGGATTCATGTCGGCCTCCTCGAATCGGTAAACCCTGGTAATAGTTATACCAACTTACACCGAGTTATACCAACAGCGGGTGACAAAGGGGCTGTACCCTTGTCACATGTGGCCGAAAAACTCAGCGTCTGCTGCTCGCCAGGGGCGGAAGGTGGCGGGATCGATCTTTACGTGTGCCGCGGCGGGTACGTCGTACCATTTGACCGTGTAACCGGCGCCGTGAGAGCAAAAGACCGAGTCGGGCGTGTTGGGCAGATCGGCCTCGGGCTCATAGGCCACCGCCTCGATGACGCGCTCGGCATCATGACAAGGCGCATAGCCGGCAAACTCCAGGTACAGATGCCCGCGCCCACTCGTGTAGGCAGCCACCTCCAGCGCGTAATCCTGCACCTCGGATGCCGGCACGCGACCCACAAGCTTCGCCCTGTCGCCCGCCATCGTCGGCG
>USMA01000082.1 GCA_900555765.1 uncultured Collinsella sp. | reverse complement strand
GTCGGTGTAGACAAGGTCCTCTTCTGCGGCCTCTTGCTCATCGATCGGACGCACCATCAGCAGGACATGAGGCTCGCCCTCGACCTTCAGAGGGCGCAGGCGAGCGCGGTACTCAGTACCATCATTGAGCAGCTGCTCCGACACCTCATCGGAGTCTGCCAAGGCCTCAAGACTCGACTGACGCAGACAAGGGCAGCGATCGCCGGCGAGCAAGCAGTTAGGCTCCCTCTTAATCTGATCGGCCGACAGCAAACGCACCACGGGGTAGGTCTTCGCGACACGGGCGACCTCAGCGGCAGCCTCCTCGTCGGTTAGATTGACCTCGTGATTATTGAGCATATGGGGCCCTTTCGATAGTTTCGCATGGTAGCGGTGGGTTCCAAATGCTACAAGGGTAACACCTTGTCGATGCAGGTAAGTACGTGAATGCTGTTACATTTTTATGAGTTGGCAGGCGGCGCGATTGAAGTCGCAGACGTGAGGTTTTGAGCACATTTGTTAACACGGCCGAAACGTTTGCGGGTGAAGCCTGCTTTGGCCATTGCGAGTGTTAGAGCCCCAGGATGCCACGGACAGCCCGGGCAGCCGCTGCCGGGCGATCGCGCAGACCGTTATGCGCACCCGGGATCGTCACGAGAGGGCAATCGAGATATTCGGCAGCCGCTCGCGTGCCAGCCTCGCGGGGCGTGCCAATCGAGAGCTCGCCCAGGAGCACGGCGGCCACCGTTTTTGACGCGCGAACGCTATTCCAATCGGGAACGCGGGTCATAGTAATCCCGTATTCGTTCGCCATGAAACTGCGGCCGTTGCGCAGGGCATACTTGGCTTCTGCCTCGGTTAACTTGGGGGCCTCAGGGTCCGAATCGCCGATGGCGCCCAGGAAGGCCCGTAATGCCCTGGAGACCTTTCCCGCGGCGATCATCTCGAGCAAAACTGGGGCCGCGCCCAGGCCGGCACCATCATCCGTCACGGCGGGTTCATGCAGAATCGCACGCGAGATTATGGCGGGGTTTGCACGGAGAAGCTCCAGGGTCACCAGCGTACCGGCACTGTGCGCGAGCACGTTTGCCGGAGCGCCGATATGCTCAATAACGGCCTGCAGGTCGGCGGCTTGGGCGGCGAGGTCGTAGCGTCCGTCTGCAGCGTCGCCGCTCTCGCCGCAACCGCGGCGATCGTAGGCAATGACGCGGTAGTCACAGGCGAGCTCGCGGGCGATGGCGTCAAAGAAGACGCCGTCGACGCAGGCGCCGTGCACGCACACCAAGGCGGGCGTATCGGACGATACAACCGGGCCGGCATACTCGCGACAGGCGATCGTGGTGCCCGCATTCTCAACCGTAAAATCCATACTGTGTTCCCATCGTCAATGCCCATTCAGTTGCCCGTCAGAACGGTTGGATAGACACGCATAGCTTTACGCTTTGTTAACAGATTAACTGTACCCGACATGAGGCTTTTCATGGCACGGCATAATGAGCGACGTGCAAAAACGAAACTTGTAAAGCAAGAGCCCGCACCTTGCTTCGGAGCCGATGCTATGCTTAGGCACAATTGTCTTGAGGAGCATATGTCTATGTCTACGTTTTTGAATGCCAGCCCCATCTTTGGGCCCGTTCGCAGCCGTCGCCTTGGTCTCTCGCTCGGCGTCAACATGATGCCGGCCAGCGGCTAAATCTGCACGTTCGACTGCATTTACTGCGAAAACGGCCTCAATGCCGAGCGCCCCTGCCACGAGCCGTATAACACGGCTGCCGTGGTGCTCGACGCGCTCGAGGCAAAGCTGCGCGAGATGGCAGCCGAGGGCGAGCTCCCCGATGTGATCACCTTCGCAGGCAACGGCGAGCCCACCGCCGCGCCGGAGTTTCCGCAGGCCATCGCCGGCGCCGTCGCGCTGCGCGACGAGCTTGCCCCAAACTCCAAGATCGCCGTGCTCTCCAACGGCACACGCGCCGACCGTCCCCAGGTACACGATGCGCTCATGATGGTCGACGACAACATTCTTAAGCTCGATACCGTCGACCCGGCGTTTATCCAGCTGCTCGACCAGCCTGTTGGCCCCTACGACGTCGAGCACCAGATTGAGACGTTCGAAAGCTTTGACGGTCACGTTATTATCCAGACGATCTTTTTGACCGGTGAGTATCAGGGCAAGCCCATCGACAACACCGGCGAGGAGTACGTTGCCCCCTGGCTCGTGGCGCTTGAGCGCATTCGCCCGCAAGAAGCGACCATCTACACGGTGGCGCGCGAGACACCGGTCGCCGGCCTTGCTAAAGCGGCGCCCGAGGTGCTCGACGCCATTGCCGCGCGCGTCCAAGCCCTCGGCATTCCCTGCCAGGTGAGCTACTAGCGCGCAGCTGCCCTGTGAGTGGGCTATACTAGCTGCGAATGAAAGGAAGTTAGCCATGTTTGACAATGGACCCGTGCCCGGCCGCAACGACGCTTGCTGGTGCGGCAGCGGCAAGAAATACAAGAAATGCCATAGCGCCTTTGATGAGCGCCTCGCGCGCTAGTGGGAAGAGGGCTGGGAGGTTCTGCCCCGCACGCTCTACAAGACACCCGCCGACATCGAGGGCATCAAGCGCTCGGCCGCCATCAACGTGGGCGTGCTCGACTACGTAGGCGAGCACATCGCCGCGGGCATGACCACCAACCAGATCGACCAGATGATCTACGACTACACCATCGAACACGGTGGCACGCCGGCTGACCTCAACTATGAGGGCTACCCCAAGAGCGTGTGCACCTCGATCAACGACGTGGTCTGTCACGGCATCCCCTGCGATACGGACGTGCTGCACGAGGGCGATATCATCAACGTGGACTGCTCCACGATTCTGGACGGCTACTTTAGCGATTCGAGCCGCATGTTCTGCATCGGCGAGGTCTCGGCCGAGCGCCAGCGCCTGGTCGACGTGACCCGCGCCAGCGTGGAAGCGGGCCTGGCCGCCGTCAAGCCGTGGCTGCCGCTCTCTGTTATGGCCGAGGCTGTGCAAAAGACGGTAGAGGACGCCGGCTTTAGCGTGGTGCGCGAGTACGGCGGACACGGCATTGGCAAGGAGTTCCACGAGGACCCGTTTGTGGGCTTTACCACCGAGGCGCCCGACGTGGACACCATCATGGCCCCGGGCATGGTCTTTACCATCGAGCCCATGGTCAACGCCGGAGCGCCCGACATCAAGATTAGCAAGGGCGACGGCTGGTGTGTGCGCACCAAGGACGGCAGCGATTCGGCCCAGTGCGAGGTACAGCTCGTAGTGACCGAGGACGGCTACGAGCTGCTGAGCTGGTAGCCGTGGATGCGCCGGATGCTGACGGGCACGCTCGTCTAGCATCCGGCGTTTTTGTTTGAACGTTTTGCCTGATAAAACCCGCCAAAATAAACCTGTCCCTTTTTGGCGGGTCAAGCGGAAAGGACTACTTGTGAACATCTTGGTTTTGCTGCCCGTCAACGACCACCATCGCGCAATTCTTGAGTCGAGCGCTCCGGGCGAGGACTTTATCTACACGAGCGCCGACGCTGTCACGCACGAGCAAGTCGCTGACGCCGACGTGATTCTGGGCAACGTTGACCCCGCCATGCTCCCCGCATGCGAGCACCTTCAACTGCTGCAACTGCAGACCGCGGGCTATGACGACTACCTTGCCGCCGGCACCGTGCCGGCTGAAGCCAAGCTGTCTTGCTCAATCGGCGCCTACGGTCAGGCCGTGAGCGAGCACATGTTTGCCATGGTCCTTTCCATGATGAAGCGCCTGCCCGGCTACCACGACTTGCAGCGCGAGCATCGCTGGGAGGACTTGGGCCCGGTCACCTCGCTCAAAAATGCCAATGTGCTGGTGCTGGGCGCGGGCGACATTGGCGGTCACTTCGCAACGCTCTGCCGCAACATGGGCGCGCACGTCCGCGGCATCAAGCGTCATCCGCTCGTCTACCCCATTGTATTTGAGGACATGGACGGCATGGACGCCCTGTCCGAGCGCCTGGCCGAGGCTGATATCGTCGCATCCTTTATGCCCAGCACGCCCGAGACCCGCGGTCTTGCGAATGCCGAGTTCTTCGCCGCGATGAAGCCGGGCGCCTTCTTTGCCAACGGCGGCCGCGGTGACCTTGTGGTTGCCGACGACCTGGTTGCAGCACTCGAGTCCGGACACCTTGCCGGCGCCGCGGTCGATGTCACCGACCCCGAGCCGCTGCCCGCGGCAAGCCCCCTGTGGGATGCGCCCAACATGCTCATCACGCCGCATATCTCGGGCTGGTTCCACCTAGACGCCACGCTCAATAACGTGGTCGACATCGCCGCGGAGAACCTTCGTCATCTTCAGGCTGGCGAGACGCTTCGCTGCTGGATTGAACATTAGGGTTCCGCCGTTCTAACGAACGGCGGACCGGTCGACGCTGCGCGCCGCCCAGAGCGACAATTTGTCATTCAAAAGGCGAGGCATGACCAGAAGGTCAATGCCTCGCCTTTTTCATGCCAACTTGTTCGCTCTGGGCGTCGCTCGCTGACGTTTGCTCAACCCGCGGTGTCTTAACAGCTCAATCCAGCTGTTTGGTGCAATGGGGTCAGGTTAGTTTGCACTATGACGTTGGTTCTGTCTGCGATACTTTTGTCAAAGTGATATCAGACATTCATCTGGCGTTTTCGACGTTTCGCCTATTAGAGCCAGTCCGTCTCCTCGTCATAGCGGTCCGAATAGGCGTTACGCTTGAGTTCTTCAGCACTCGTTGGTCGCGCCTTGGACACGTCGACCCCTGACTCATGGCAAGCGGCGACGAACAGTTGTAAACCCCGATCAATAAGCTGAGCCCCACGCTCGGCCTTCATTTCTTCGGCTCGCATTTAGAGCTCCACACTTTCGGCGCCGTTGATGGTTAGGTTTCGCTCGTAGAAGGCGGTGAGGGCGCGGATGGCGTACATCACGTCGCGCACGCCGCCGGTCTCGTAGCTCGAGTGCATGGCCAGCTGCGGCAGGCCCACGTCCACGGCATGCATGCTCGCCTGCATATTGGACAGATTGCCGAGCGTGGAGCCGCCGGCCATATCGCTCTTGTTGGCGAAGGCCTGCGTGGGCACGTCGGCGTCATCGCAGATAGCCTGGAACACCGCGCGGCTAAAAGCATCGGTGCAGTAGTGCTGGTTGGCGGCTTCCTTGATGACGATGCCGCCGTTAAGCACAACCCGGTTGCGGGCATCGCACTTCTCGGCGTGGTTGGGGTGCACGGCATGCGCGTTGTCGCAGCTCACGAGCATCGAAGCGGCAAGTGCGCGGTGGTACGACTCGTCATCGAAGCCCAGCGACCCGTTGATGCGGCGCAGCGCGTCGGCCAAGAACGTCGACATGGCGCCCTGCTTGGTCTCGGAGCCAACCTCCTCGTTATCAAAGCAGCAAAAGACCGAAACGGCGTGCGCATTCTCGGCACCCAAAAATGCCTGCAGCGAGGTGTAGGCGCAGGCCAGGTCGTCGAGCTTGGGCGTCGAGATAAACTCGTCGGCCCAGCCCCAAATGCGTGCATCCTGACGAATGACCAGGAACAGGTCGCGCCAAATAATATGCTCGGGCAAAACGTCCAGTTCGTCGGCGATCAGGGCGTCAAC
>USMA01000081.1 GCA_900555765.1 uncultured Collinsella sp. | reverse complement strand
CCCGAGGACGATTGGGGAACTAAGCCCTCGTCCCTCCCCGGGATATGTAGCGAGTCAGAGTACCCTTGTTGTTACTCTGCTTTGCCCACAGAGTTGAGGTTGGTCATGCGGATCTTAACCAGCTCGGTGATCTCACGCATACCCTCCTTGGCCGGCTTCTTGGGGTCGAAGCAGGCGGGGTTCTCGGCCATGTAGGCCATGAAGCCCTTGGTGTAGGCCTGACGCAGCTCGGTGGCGTAGTTAACCTTGCAGATGCCGTTCTTCACAGCCTCGGCGACCTGCTCATCGGGCACACCGGAGGTGCCATGCAGAACCAGCGGCACGTCGACGGCGTCGCGGATGGCCTTGACCACGGACTGCTCGATGTGCGGATCGCTCGTGTACACACCGTGGCTGGTGCCAACGCCAATGGCCAGCGAGGTGCAGCCGGTGCGCTCGACGAACTCCTTGGCCTCGGCAGGATCGGCGTAGTGGCTCTCGCCCGCAACCGCGGGACCGTCGTCCTCCTTGCCACCAACCTTACCGAGCTCGGCCTCGACGGGCACGCCCATGGCGCGGCCAGCGTCGGCGACGGACTTGGTCAGGGCGATGTTGTCCTCGAAGGACTCGTGCGAGCCGTCGATCATGACAGAGGTGTAGCCCGTGCGGAAAGCCTGCATGCAGCGGTCATAGCCATCGCCGTGATCGAGGTGCAGGGCGACGGGCACGGAAGCGCGCTCGGCGGCAGCCTTGACCATGCCGTAGAAGTAGTCCAGACCAGCGGTCTTGATGGTGCCCGGGGTGGTCTGCATGATGACGGGGGACTTGGTCTCCTCGGCAGCGGCCAGAACGGCCATAACAAACTCAAGGTTCTCGACGTTGAAAGCGCCAACAGCGTAGTGGCCGGCCTGAGCGTCCTTGAGCATCATTTCGGTGGTAACAAGTGCCATGAGCGTTTGCTCCTCTCCCTCGCCCGCATCTGGACATCGGGCGTAGTTGTTCACAAGGCGTTTTACCTTGCGTTTTTCTGCGTTCATTGTATGAAATTCAGCGTCTTTGCACGTGCGAGATATTGAGCCCATGCAGGTCAATACAGTCGTTTTTGAAAAGTAAACGGAAGGAATTTGAGCCGAGTGGCCATGTTCGATATTGAATTTTGGGCGTTCAGCGTCTTTCTTTTATAGAAAAGATAAGTAATCGAAAGGTGTTTTCTTACTCAAAAAGAAAATGAACGAAAATAGAGTCAACACAATTCCTGCAAATTTCAGACGATGATGGAGCAGATATGGCCCACGCAACAACCCGAGCTTTCGCCGACGAGCGTCGTTCCGCCATCATGGAGATGCTCGATCATAATGCCTCGGTGCAGGTAGCAGAAATCGCCCAGACCTTTGGCGTGTCCTCCGTCACCGCCCGCGCCGACCTGGACGCGCTCGCCGAAGCAGGCAAGCTGCGCCGCACGCATGGCGGTGCCGTATCGCTCCACAAACGCCTGACCGTTTCCACGCAGGATCGCCGCATCAATGTCAACGTCGCCGCCAAGCAGGCCATCGCGCAAAGCGCCATCGAGCTCGTCAATGACGGCGACACGTTGCTCGTCGACTCGGGCACCACGGCGCTCGAGTTCGTCCGGCTCCTCGATCAACGCGACGGTATCACCGTCATCACAGCAGACATTACCATTGCCGATTACATCGACGAGAGCATGCCCTCAGTCGATGTCGTCATGCTGGGCGGGGCGTTGCGCAAAGGCCATCGTTATTTGTACGGACCGCTCACTATGCAAGCGCTCCAAATGGTCCATGCCGATCTAGCAGTCATGTGCCCTGGCGCTTTTGTCCCCAGCTGCGGCTTTACGACCGACTTTCCGCAGATGGCCGAGACCAAAGCGGCTATGGTCGGTGCCGCCCGTCAAAGCGTCGCCCTCATGGACGCCAGCAAGGTTAACGGACGCGGCATGTACCGCTTTGCCGAGCTTGCCGATGTCGACTCCATCGTGATGGACCGTGACCCCGACCATGCCGTCGCCACCTCGATCGCCGAGGCCACTGACAGCTCACGTCCAGCCCTCATCGTCGCCGGCACTTAAACAAAAACCACCACAAAGGTCTCCTTTGTGGTGGTTGAGCATCAGAAGTGAATGTGTCGCTACTTGGACAGCTCGTCGGCGAGAACCTCGATCTGAGCGCGCGAGGCGTCGTTGAGCGAGCCCAGCACGGTCACCTTGTTCTGCGCCAGGGTGATGTCCTTCATGCCCTCGAGCTCCTTGGTCATAACCTTGGCAGCGGTGGGCGCCCAGGAGCCGGCCTCAACGAGCGCCACCGTACGGTTCTGATAGGCGTGCTCGGCAAGCGTGTGGATAAAGGTGCTCATGAACGGGAAGATCTCGCCCTGATAGGTGATGGAGGCGAGCACCAGACGGTCATAGCGGAACGCATCCTCAACGGCCTCGGCCATGTCGTCGCGAGCCAAGTCAAAGACGGAAACCTTCTGGCCGCGGGCCTCGAGCGCAGATGCAAGCTCCTCAACGGCGGCCTTCAGATGGCCGTACACGCTCGCATAGGCAATCGTGATGCCCTCGTCCTCGGGCTGATAGCTCGACCAGGTGTTGTAGGTGTCGAGGTAATAGCCCAGATTCTCGGTAAGAACAGGACCATGGAGCGGACAGATGATCTGGATATCCAGATCGGCGGCCTTCTTGAGCACGGTCTGCACGAATTTGCCGAACTTACCGACGATGCCAAAGTAGTAGCGGCGCGCTTCGCAAGCCCAGCCTTCCGGGTCCTCGATGTCGTTGGCGCCAAACTTGCCAAAGCCATCGGCACTAAAGAGCACCTTGTCGGTGGACTCGTAGGAGAAGATCACCTCGGGCCAGTGAACGTTGGGGGCGCCGACAAAGGTCAGGCTGTGGCCGCCCAGGTCGAGCACGTCGCCCTCTTTGACGACCATCTTGCGCTCGGGGTAGTCGGTGCCAAAGTAGTTAACCATCATCCGGAAGGCGCCCATGCTGGCCACAATCTGGGCCTGGGGGTAGCGCTCCATAAAGGCAGCGATGCCGGCGGAGTGATCGGGCTCCATGTGATGGACGACCAGGTAGTCGGGCGTACGGCCATCGAGCACGGCCTCGAGGTTGCCGAGCCACTCGTCAACAAAACCGCCGTCGACGGAATCGGCGACAGCGATCTTTTCGCCCAAGATAACGTAGCTGTTGTATGCCATACCGTTCTCGGACACGTCGTACTGGCCCTCGAACAGGTCAATGTCGTGATCGTCGACGCCAACGTAGCGGATATCCTTGGTGATCTCCATCAGGCAAAGCCTCCTAGATAGACAAAAGAACCCGTCTATCATAGCACTCGTCTTCATAGACACGGCCATCTGCCAGCATCCTTACCGATTGTTATCGAGGCGGAATATACCGGCGTTTACCTGCACAAACTATACGCGCGGTGCCGCCGTACTGTGTCGAACGATAAGTTTGCCCGGAATGCGAATGGCGACGGTTTTGTCCGATGCCCCCGCCTTGGGAACCGCGTGCTCGAACACCTCACGTCCACGCTGATGTAGATCGAATCGCACGGTCGTGAGCTCGTTGTGCGCGACAAAGTCGTCGAGCGAATCGTCGACACCCACCACGCTCACGTCCTCGGGCACGCGCAAGCCGCTATCGCGCAGCGCTGCAATTGCGCCATTTGCCATCTGGTCGTTTGCCGCGTAGATTGCCGTCATCGTACGGTCGTGCTCGGCCAGATATCTGCCGGCCTCGTAACCGCTGTTGGCAGACCAATCGCCTTCGAGTGGTTCGGCCATTTTGATATGCCTGCGCTCGAGAGAATCTCTCCAACCAGCCCGGCGGAACTGTTCGTCGACCGAGAAGGACGGACCGCCGATAAAGCGAATTTGCTCGTGACCCAGCTCAAACAGATGATCCATAAGCAGTAGAGAGCAGCCATAGTGGTCAGAGTCGACCGTGGTTACCCGCGGGTGAGCATACATGGTGACGATGACCGTGCCGATACCCGGCAGAGGCTCAAACGTCTCAAAGTCGGGCGCCAGTCGGCTCATGCCGATGATGATGCCATCCACCGGCAGCGCTGCCATACGGCGAGTGGCCTCGGCAAGCGAAAACTCCTCGGTCTTGGACATCTCGACCAGCGTGATAGCACAACCGCGCTCGCGGGCCGCACTGGCAATGCCGTCGATCATCGTCAGGTTGCCGAACTTGGTGACGTCGTTAACGCACAGCCCGACCGAATGGTAGCGGCCGTCGCGCAGCGAGCGGCCGGCATAGCTCGGACGGAAACCGAGCTCCTGCATGGCTGCCTGCACGCGCTGACGCGTCTGCTCGTTCACGTTGGGCAATCCGTTGGCAACGCGCGAAACCGTCTGCTGCGAAACACCGGCAGCGCGGGCAACGTCGGCCATGGAAACCGGACGCGAACCCGTGTCGTTGGAAGGGCGCCTTGACACAAAATCACCTTCGCTCCTGTAGGAAGCCTAAATACCCCATGCGAAATTGCAGATCACACGGGAGGCTTTGTTGTCTATCGATAATGTTAACGTGCTCTACTATACCTATCAGCAGTTATGCAGCGCCCTCAACACCACCTGAATACCGTTCACGGCTCATTTTCGACCGATTGCAGGAAAGCAAAGAAGTCCGTGGTTCCAGGCTATGAGTACGTTAACATAAGACGTAAACACACCGATACCATGATGGCCTGCGCTCCGGGCGCGCAGGCCATGGCGTCGTATTCGAAAGGACGCTCATGATTACCACAACTCCGTTCGGCACCGCCCCCAGCGGCTCGCCGGTTACGGTCTATAACCTTGTTTGCGCAGGTGCCCGCGTGCGTGTAATGGACTATGGCGCGACCATCCTTGGCATCGAGGTTCCCGATGCCTCAGGCGATGTTGCCGACATCGCGCTCGGCTTCGATGCCCTCGATGGCTACTTCGACAATCCGGCGTGCTACGGCGGAACTATTGGCCCTTCGGCAAACCGAACGGATAAGGGCCAAATCGAGATTGCCGGCACGGTCTATCAGATGGCATGCAACGATGGTCCTGACAAAGCCAACAACCTGCACACCGACCTTGAGCATGGCCTTCACAAGCGCGTGTGGGACGCCAAAGTCGACGAGATCACCAACACGGTGAGCTTTACCTGCAAGCTGGACGACGGCGAGCTGGGCCTTCCGGGCAACCGCACCTTTACCGTCACCTATGCCCTGCAGGCAGGTCCGACGGGAGCCGCTGAGCTCACCTGCACGCAAAGCTGCGCCACCGATGCCGAGACCTTTGTCAACATGACCAACCACAGCTACTTTAATCTTGCCGGACACGATTCCGGCACGGTTCTGGATCAGGTTGCGGCAATCGATGCCGAGGCATTTCTTCCCCAGCGCGAGGACAACGTGTCCTCTGGCGAGGTGCGCTCTGTGATCGACACGCCATTCGATTTTCGCGCACCCAAGACGCTCGGCCGTGACATCGATGCGGACGACGAGCAGCTCAAGATTGCACGCGGCTTTGACCACTGCTTCTGCCTTGATGGCTTTGCCCCCGACGCCGAGATCGGCCCCAGCTTCTATCAGGCGTACTATCTGGTGCAGGAGCAGCTG
>USMA01000080.1 GCA_900555765.1 uncultured Collinsella sp. | reverse complement strand
GACAGCTCGCACGGAGGCGGCCGCCGCTGGCGCCGCCCCCGTTGACTCTGAGGAGAAGGACGTGAAGATTCCCGTAGAGGCCGTCGACGATACCGAGGCCAACGAGGCCCCGGCCGCCGAGGCTGCCGAGAACCAGGTAGAGGATTCCAACAAGGAGGCGACGATGACCGAGGACGAGATGGTGGAAGCCGCTATCCGCGCCGGTGAGGAAGCCGCCGACAACGACTTTAAGCTCAAGTTCGAGCAGGCCCAGAAGGAGCTTGCCGACGTGCGCAACGAGCTCGATGCTGCGGCAGAGGCTCAGAAGGCCGCCGAGGACAAGGCGAAGGACGCCACGGAGCGTACCGCCCGTCTGCAGGCCGACTGGGAGAACTTCCGTCGCCGCACCGCCAATGAGCGTATCGCCGAGCGCGAGCGCGCGACCGAGAAGCTTGTTACCGCGCTGTTGCCGGTGATCGACGATATCGAGCGCGCGATCGACCATGCCCGCAGCCAAGAGCTTTCCGACGACTTTAAGCAGTTCGTCGATGGCGTCGATGCGGTGCATGCCAAGCTGCTCGACGTGTTTGCGCATGAGGGCGTTGAGCCCATCGACCCCAAGGGCGAGGCGTTCGATCCGCTCGAGCACCAGGCCGTGGGTCGCGTCGAGGACGCGTCGCAGTACGACGAGACCGGCAACGATGTGTACCAGAAGGGCTACCGCATGGCGGATCGCATCCTGCGTTCCGCGATGGTGACGGTGACCTACGGTGGCGAGAAGCGCCCCGCACCGGAGCCCGAAGCGGCGCCCGAGGATGCTGCGGCCGATACGGCCGAGAGCACCGAGGAGTAATTGAGAAGGGCCCCGGGGCAACACCCGGGGCCCTTTCTGACCTAGTGCCATATGAAAGCATGAGCCGTCGTCTGCATGGACGACGGACGTAACAGGAGAGGAGCTACGATGGCTGCAGGCAAAACCTTCTATGACATCCTGGGCGTATCCAAGAGCGCCTCCGACAAAGAGATCAAGAGTGCGTTTCGCAAGCTCGCGCAAAAATATCACCCCGATGCCGGCGGCGACGAGGCCAAGTTTAAGGAGATCAGCGAGGCCTACGAGACGCTTTCGGACGAGAAGAAACGCAAAGAGTACGACCAGATGCTCATGTTTGGCGGCATGCCGGGCGCGGGCGGCGCGTATGGCGGCGGCTACGGTGCCGGCGCGGGCGCCAGCGGCTGGGGCGATATCTTCGACAGCATCTTTAGCGGCAACGGCGCTTGGGGCAGCGATTGGGGCTCAGGCTTTGCCGGGGCTGCGGGCGCTGCCGGTGCCGGCGCTGGCCGCAGCCGCGCTCGCAAGGGCGGCGACCTGTCGCTGACCGTCGATGTTTCGGCCGAGGACGCGTTTCGCGGTGTGACGCACAAGGTCACCTATCGCATTCCCTCGACAGGCGAGCAGCAGACCATTACGGTCTCGGTGCCTGCGGGCGCGGTCGACGGCGGCAAGCTGCGCTACAAGCGTCGCGGCGAGTATGGCGTTGCCGGCGGCGAGCGCGGCGACCTGGTCGTGACCACGCACGTGGAGGAGCACCCGCTGTTTAGGCGCAAGGGCGCCGACGTGACCATGGAGGTGCCGGTCTCGGTCTACGAGGCGGCGCTCGGCTGCACGGTGGATGTGCCCACACCTGGCGGTGCGACGGTTCGTTTGAAGGTGCCCGCGGGTACCCAGACGGGCAAGAAGTTCCGCTTTAAGGAGATGGGCGCGCCCGACGTCAAGCACCGTGGCCGCACGGGTGCGCTGCTCGTCGAGATCAAGGTGCAGGTTCCCACGAACCTGTCTGATGACGAGCGCGATGCCATGACCAAGCTGCGCGAGGCCGACACGCGCGACTACCGCGAGAAGGTCAACCGTTACAAGGCGACGTACTAGGGCGGTCGCGGCGCACGCCCGCGCCCGCGGGCTTATGATGGACGATAACGAGACGGAAAGGGGTCAGGTAGCATGGCCGAGGACAATAGGAACAAACCGCTGTACATGATCAGCGTGGCGGCCGAGCTGACCGGCATGCATCCGCAGACTCTGCGCGTCTACGAGTCCAAGGGCCTGGTGAACCCCCAGCGCTCGGGCGGCAACACGCGTCTGTATTCGCGTGCCGATATCGAGCGCCTGGAGCTCATCAACCAACTGACCGACGAGGGTATCAACCTTGCCGGCGTGGTGCGCATCCTCGATATGAAGGAGCGTGCCGAGGAGCGCGAGCGCGAGAACGAAAAGCTCCGTGCCCGCGTGCGCCAGCTCGAGGACGAGCTGCACGAGTACAAGATGCAGAAGAAGATCACCGCCCTGGCCCCGCGCGATGGCTCGGTCAACCCCGAGCAAGTCATGCGCAAGCTGCTGGGCGCCGGCGGGGATCTGTAGGTTCCGCCGTTCTGCCGAACGGCGTAACGGCTCGACGCTGCGCGCCGCCCAGAGCGACAATTTGTCATTCAAAAGGCGAGGCATGACCAGAAGGTCAATGCCTCGCCTTTTTCATGCCAACTTGTTCGCCCTGGACGTCGCTCGCTGTCCGTCCTCTACCTGCGGCGTTGCCTTGCTCCGGATGCGGCAGTTAGGGACGTTCCTTTTCTGCCGGCAGTTTGGGACACTCCTCGGGGTAGTCATTGGGGACGTTCTTAAACGACTAGTCGTTGGGGGCGTTCTTGTTTGACTAGTCGTTTAAGAACGTCCCCAATGGCTAGTCAGAAATGAGCGTGGATAATCTACCGATTTTTGCCCCCGTGTGGACTCAAAGTGGGAGATTATCCACGCTCGTTAGATAGGCGTCCGAAAATCCACGCTCATTCGTTTGGCTCAGGGGCAAGCTGCTTTCCGCCATGGTGCCACATGTGAGTCTGGCCTTCTGTGCCAGATTCTAATAACGAGTTTACGGAATAAATAGTTATTAGAGCTGAAATGGCCGACCTAATGACGAGAAGTCGTTATTAGGTCGGCCGTTAGTCATTGGGGATGTTTTTAAATGACTACTTGAGCCCGGGGAGGCGGGTGTAGGGGAATGAGCGCTCTGGGAATTCGGAGCAGTGGGCGTAGTCTTTGGCGAAGTAGCCGCTGTAGAGCGAATCGAGCACGTATTGCACGGCGATGTGGCTAACGAACTGCGTGATGCGATGCGTCATGCTCTCGTGGTCGCTCACTGTAAGGTAGGCGGCAAAGCCGGGGTGAATGCGCGCGCAATAAGGCGTGCCGATGACGATGACCGGGACATGCCGACTGCTGAGGATCGGCAAGATGTCCTTGAGGTTGGGGGCAAGGCCGCTGTAGGAGATGACGATTGCCACATGGTTGGGGCCCGAGGCGAGCGCCGTGCGCACCTGGGCCTCGACACCGTCGTGGCACGTCGCGCTTTTACCGGCGGAGAGCAGGCGATCGCGGAACATTCCCGCTGGATAGAGGTTGTGCGAGCCCGTGTAGATGTCGACCTGTCGGGCGTTCGCGATGAGCTTGGCGGCGTGGTCAAGCTGCATGGGGTCGAGAAGCTCCTGTGTTTCGGCCAGCGTGGTCGGGTAGAGTCCCTCCATGCGCTCCATAACCTGCGCAGGGGTGGATGTGGCGGCGAAGGGAAAGTTGATATCCACGTCGCGTCGGTTGCCAGGCGGATGAGCTCGACCTTGAGGTCCTTAAAGCCCTCGAGGCCGAGCTTTTTGCAAAAACGGTGCACGCTCGCAACAGAAACGTTGGTGCGCGCGGCAAATTCCTTGATGGAGATTCGGCGGATGTCCTCGCCCTTGGCAAGGGCCGAGATGCCGAGCTGGTGCTCGGTAGGGGTAAGGCCCTGGGCCTCGGAAATCTTGCGTTTGATATCCATGCGAACTCCCGCATTCGCCAAACCTACCAAAAAGGGACGGGTTTATTTTGGCACGTTTCGGTCGGTATCAGGAAGTGCCAGGGACGGGGCGGCGGCAGGACTCGAGAGCGAAAAGAAGTATCGGGTTTGGTGCGCCCGCTTCTGCCCGTCCCGTGCGCAGACGATACTCGGCTTATCGACCCGCGATGCAAAGGAGATGCTCGTCCCACGAGCACTGCCGGGAAGGGCTCGCGATTCGAGTCCCCACCTTAGCATTTGAACCATTTGGCACTATAATTACCGTAGGCATGCGCACAACGTTGCGCTTAATCAAGAGGAGAAAACGTATGGGTCTGTTTGACATGTTCAAGAAGAAGGCTGAGCCCGCGGCTGCCGCTGCTCCGGCCTCCATCTCTGCTTCTGCTGGCGCCGACGTGCTGTGCTCGCCCGTCAAGGGCAAGGTCATCAAGATGGCTGACGTGCCCGATCCCGTCTTTGGTGGCGAGGTTCTGGGCAAGGGCTGTGCTGTGTGGCCCGAGGACGATCTGGTCTACGCTCCCTGCGACGGTAAGGTGACCGTCACCATGGGTCACGCCGTGGGTCTGCAGTCCGATAGCGGCATCGAGGTTCTGGTGCACGTTGGCGTCGATACCGTCAACATGAACGGCGACGGCTTCGAGGGCTTCGTCAAGGCCGACGACGTTGTGAAGGCCGGCCAGCCCATACTCAAGATCGACCGCGCCAAGATCGCCGCTGCTGGTTACAAGGACTGCGTCGTGGTGGCCGTGTCCAACACCGCCGAGTTTGCCGACGTCGAGCTCACCGTTGAGGCAGAGTCCGCCGTCGCCGCCGGTGACGCCATCGTTAAGGTCGTCCGCAAGTAAGCTGTAGCGTCCAGAGGATGTCTTAGGGTGGTTGGATTGTCCGGCCACCCTTTTTATTGCACCGCGGGAAAGCGTTTTATTGCACGTTGGGCGGGCTTGCAAACCGTTCGGACGCTAAAACGAACCGACCGTGCCTTCGCGTTGCCGAGGGTGCTCATAAGTGGATAGTATGGGCTTACTTATTACAACGTGTGCCGCGTCCGGGAAGCGCGGTGCCGCTCATTGGGAGGAACAACATGAAAAAGAAGCTGCTGCTTGCGCCCCTCATGGCCGTCTTGGTTGCATGCGTGGTCGTGCTTTCCGGCTGTGGAGGTCCTTCGGTTGAGGAGCTCATCACCGAGGATCTTACGACGCAGTTTGACGAGGTCAAGAACGGTGGCGACGACTTCCTCTCTGGCCTGGAGGAGGCGTCGGGCGACGAGTTCGAGCAGCTGGGTATCGATCCCAAGGAGTATGCCAAGACCTATCTCGAAGGCTTTGACTACAAGATCGGCGACGTGACGGTCGACGAGGACAAGGGTGTCGCGACCGCCGAGGTCTCCATCACCTGCAAGTCCATGAACAAGATCGTCGAGGACTTCTCCACCCAGTATCAGGAGAAGGTCGCCGCGCTTGACACGGTTCCTTCCGATGACGAGCTGTACAAGATGGCCGGTCAGGTTATGGTCGATGTGACCAAGGCCACCGAGCCCAGGAAGACCACGGTTATCTTCAAGTACACCTGCAACGACGACGGCGAGTGGTCTGCCGACGACTCCGTCAACTCCGAGATGATGGATGCAATGCTGAGCTAGTTCGTTGCGGCGTTTTACCAAACGCCGTAACCGCTCGACGCAAGGCAGGCACCCGAAAGACAACAATAAAAAAAAAAAAAAAGACAATACGCACAAGAAAAATCACTCCAAATTAAAAGAA
>USMA01000079.1 GCA_900555765.1 uncultured Collinsella sp. | reverse complement strand
GAATTCCCCTTTTTAATTGTCGCGGTCGTGTCGCTTGCCGTCATAGAGTCCTCGCATGAGAAGGTGGTTTGCTGCCATGATTTTAGTCCGATATGGAGATTAGGCTATATCCTTGTCCGCTCGGGGCGTTAAGATGGCCCGAATTCGGTCGTTTGCGCTCGCTCGGGGTATACTTTCGACTATATACGGTTCTAATGTGCATGCATTGGGCCTATTTGTCGGATTATGGATGTGGAGCGCACATGGCGAACACCCAGAACTATATTAACCACCTGCTGCAGAACACCGGCATTACGCCGGCATGCAGCGAAGAAGAGCGCTTGGCTGCCGAGGATATCGCTCAGATCTTCCGCAACCACGGCTTTGACCCCGAGGTTCAGGAGTTCAATGCTCCGGCGCCCAGTAGATTGGCATTTGCCGTTACCGGTATTCTTGCGTTTGCCGGCGCCCTGCTGATGGGCATCGGCGGCGGTATCGGCTTGGTCGGCACCTTGCTGGCCATTGTCGGCGCCGTTCTTTACGTGCTCGAGCGCACGGGCCACCCCGTGGTTTCGCGCCTGGGCAAGACGGGCGTGAGCCAAAATGTCATCGCCTACCACAAAGCCTCGGGTCCGCTCGCGTCTCCGCGCAACCGCCCGGTGGTCGTTGTCGCACACTACGACTCTCCCCGTGCTGAGCTGCTCGCCCGTGAGCCCTATGCTTCGTATCGTGTGCTCATCGCCAAGCTGTTGCCCATTGCCACGGTTGCCCCTGCTGCCGTTGCCATCCTGCGCATCCTGCCGCTCCCCGGCGCGCTCAAGGTTCTGCTGTGGATTGTCGCGATCCTCGCTTCCCTCGTTGCACTTGCCAACGCGGCAAACATCATCTCTAACCGCCACATTCTTCCCTATACGTCCGGCGCGGTGTGCAACAAATCTTCTGTCGCCGCTATGCTCGGCGTTATGGACAACGTTGCTCCCTTCCAGGGCGAAAACGAGTTTCCCGACGATGTTCCGTTCGATACCTATTTTGGGGAGCAGAAGCGTCGTGCCGAGGAAATGGCGCGCGCGGCGGCGGAGTATGCCGCGGCCCAGCAGCAAAACGACTACGGCAACACCATCGAGTATGAAGAGCCTACCTACGTCGAGGACGAGTTCGGTCAGCCGATTGCTCCCGACGCTCAGACCGAGCCCGAACAGGGTGAGGCTTTCGACGAGCAGATCGAGGGCTTTGAGGGCGCGTCTGCCGACGAGACACTGATTGGCGCCATCGTGCCCGAGGATCAGAATCAGGCCGTCCAGGCCGAAGAGTTCAATGACGAGGTTCCCGCTGCAGAGCCGGCGGAGGAGCCTGCCGCGGCCGAGCCTAAGCTCTATCGCAATGCCGCCGGCAACATCCGCTTTGGCTCGGATGCCATCCGTGCGCTCGGAATGCTTCCCGAGTCCTGCACGCTCGATTACGAGGAGGGCGAGGAGCCGACGTTTGAGCCCGAGCCTGCCCCCGTTGTCACCGTGGATGATGAGTCTGCCGCGGTTACCGCTGCCGATGCCGAGCCCGAGGCGGTGTCCGCGATCGATCCCGCGGCAGGACTGGACATTTTGGCTCCCGCCGCGCCGGCTCAAGACGTTGCGGACGAGTCTGACGACGATTACGTTGAACAGCCGAGGCGCGTGTCTTACGAGAGCGATACTGATTTCTCGGCCGAGATTCCCGCGGCAACGCCCCATGCCGACATTGCATCGGCGTTCTCGTCGATTGGCGCCAGCGCTTCCAACTTCTTTAAGGGTGCGCTTGCAAAGGGCAAGAAATTTGTCGACGATTTCGAGGAGAAGCGCGCTGCCGCACGCGAGGCTGCCGAGCAGGAGGCTATCGCTCAGCAGCAGGCAGCCGAGGCGGCACGTGAGCTCGCGGCGCAAGAGTTCGAGCAGAACGAGGCTATGCAGTCCGTGCCCGTCGACGCCGCCGAAGCTACAACGTCCTTTGAGTCCCAGCAACCGACGTCCGCGGATGTTGTTGAGGCGACGACGTCTTTCGAGGCTCAGCAGCACGTCGATAGCACCATGTCGTCTGATGCCGCGAAGTTCGATTCCACGATAACGTTTGAAAAGCAAGGCACCGCGATTGCCGAGCCCCTTCCTGTTTCCGATGAACAGGGCGACGCGGTGGACGATGACGAGCCTATTGATGCTGCCGAAATCCAAGATGCCGCCGAGGACGAGCCCGTCGAGGCCAACTCTGACGAAGAACAATACGCGGCAGCCGATCAAGGTGATTCGACCGAGGCCGAGCAGGAGGATGTGCCTGCGGTTTCCGAGGCTCCCGAGACAGATGAGTCGAGGCCTTACTCCACGCAGATTTTCACCATGCCGACCCCGAGTGGTTCCGGTGCCACGGTTGCCGATGTCGCTCCCACCCAGGACGAAACGGTCGATTCCCTTATGGCCCAGATTTCCTCCCAGGCATCACCGCGTCCGCAGATGAATGTTCCCGATCCGGCGTCGGCACCGTCGCCTGCGCCCTCTTCGTCTCCGCTGGCTTCGGTCCCCGATCCGTCGCTGCCGTCGATGAAGCAGGCAAACGTTGCGTCTCGCACGTCGCTGTTCGACCTTCCCGATCCCTCTGCCCAGGTCAACGACCCCTTTGCTACTGCCCAGGGTCCCGAACCCACATCGGCACCCGTTGCGCCTCCTATGCCCGTTGCGTCGGGCGCGCAGCCGATCGAGACCATTTCGGCTCCCGCCCCGGCGGCACCCAAGTCTCGTAAGCGCGGCCTGGGTGGCCTGTTCGGTCGTAAAAAGAAAAACGAGCAGGACAGCATGAGTGACTGGCTGGGCGTCGAAGACGATTACGATGCCAAGAAGTCCGGTCGCGGCATCGGTTCGTGGGATAATTTCGAGAGCGATAACGATGGCTGGAAGGGCGGCGCTACGTCTTCCGACGGCGCTTCTTCCGAAGAAATGCTCTCGGCTGTCGCCTCTATGGGCGATGATGAGCTGCTCGGTCACGATATCTGGTTTGTGGCAACGGGCGCCTCGGATTGTGATGGCGCCGGCATGAAGGCCTTCTTGGCTTCGCATCGCGATAAGCTCCGCGGCGTATTCTTTATCAATCTTGAATCAGTCGGCGCCGGTAGGCTTTCGGTTGTGACGGTCGAGGGCGAACAACAGCTGCTCAAGGGCGATCGCCGCATCATGAACCTGATCAGCAAGGTCTGCAAGTCGTTCCATGTCGATTGTGGCGCGCTCGAGATGCCCTATGCCAAGACCGATGCCTATGCCGCGCTCGAGGCGAGCCGCCGAGCCCTCACCATCGCCGGCGTGGACGGCACGCGTCTGGCTTGCGCTCGTACCGAGGACGACCTGCCCCACAATGTCAACCCGACGAACATTGCCACGGTATCCGAGGTCGTGACCGAGGTTATCCGCCGTTCGTAGACGGAGCTCTAAGGAGTCAACGTGTTTTCGTATATTAAGCGCCATTGGCCTGTCTACGTGATTTTGACCTTGATTGCCATTGCGTTAGGATTTGGGGCTGCCTACATCGTGGGTGCGAAGGGCTCGACCCCCGCCTCCGCAATCAGCGAAGAGGTGGAGCAAGAACAGAGCACGGGTGCCGATGGGATTCCTGAGTCCGAGCAGGCAATCGTTGATGGCGGATCTTCGTCTGCAGAGTAGATACGGCAATTTACATGATTGAAAGCGGACGAGCCAGTGGACTGGCTCGTCCGCTTTTTCATCGCGCTAGCGCTTCTTTGGGATCGACCTAAGGCGAGCGAACCATAGGGCTGCGGCACCCGAGGTCAGGAGCGCAGTGATGCAAGCGGCGATGGGAACTGATCCTGTTGCCGGTAGGTCCTGCGGTAGGGTACAGCGTTGAATGACACGGTCCTCGTCATGTGACTCAAGTTTATCGCCGCCGCCGTTGCGGCAAAGATCGACGCGTGCGCTGTTGGTGAGTGCGGTTTGGGGCGTATAAGCCGACGTTGCCTGCATGTGCACGACTGCGCCCCGAGCGTCAGTGCCAAGGATTGCTTTGGCATCGTCAAGGTCGTCGTGCTCATCTTTGAGATCATCGCGGGTCCAAGAATCCGCATCGCTTCGGGTCGTAAAGTCGGCGGCTACCGCACCGTATTCAATTCGAATGCCCGTTACGACGGTATTGGATGCAAGGTCGAGCTCTTCCGCCTCGAGTGTGGTGGATTCCGTGGTCGAGACATCCGCCTTCCAGAGGCGCCAGCCGTCGTAATCGACGAGGCGACAGTCCTCACCAAGGCTCTCCCTTCCTTCGTCGGACTCAAGCCAAGGATTTTCGTGCCCATCGGCAAGTGTCGCGTTTGCCGGCTCATCGACGTCTGTCGAGTCCAACGGCGGCGGGCGATACCATACGTTGCACAGACCGTTGAGGTCGCCGATGGCGACGGGGGTTTCGATTGAGACGAATCTCGCCGTATCGTCTTGGGCACACTCAAGATCATCGGTAATCGTGAACTCATCAACCCAGGTAGCTGAATCGTTTCGAGCGTCGATGGTATAGGAGAAAAGCCCATCCGTATTGGTTTGCATCGCGGCACGGTTTTTACCATCGCCGTTAGCCAACAGGCCCTTTTCGATAGGTTGGACAAGTTCCTGACGCTTGTCGACCTGTCCTTTGATCTCGATGGGCGCATCCTTCATCGCGACGGATTGGACTTCTCCCGTATCCTTTATTTCAAACGTTATCTCCTCGGCATGGTCATAGGTCCGCGGAGACATCATTTCGCGCAACGAGTAGGTGCCGGGCGCAAGATGTTCGACGCGGTGTGGCTTGTCGGATGAGGTCCAGGAGGCTATTTCGGTTTTATCGGGACCATATAAGGTGAGTTGTGCGCCTTCCACCTCCTGCTCACCGCTTGCATCGACCTTGGAGATATCAACCTTGGTGTAATCGTCGGATACGTTAAGCCGTGCTTCTACAACGGGTGTTTTCTGGTCGGCATAAGTAAGGTCGACAATATGGGTTGTCTGATCGAGCAAGAAGCCTGCCGGCGCTTGAGTCTCGACAACCTCGTAGCGTGCGGTGCCAGATCCCAGTGGGAGGTTGTCCGCGCGTGCTTCTCCAGTTTCATCCGTCGTGACGGTTGCGACGGTCTCACCGTCGAGCGCGGCAATGCTACCGTCGGGGCGCACGATATCACCCGAGGCACGGATCTCAACGACGGCGCCCGCGAGGCTGCTGCCGTCGATGGCATCGGTTTTAACGATCCTGACGTTTCCGGTCGCCGCGTGGTCATAATACGAGGCGATGGCATCGGGCTTTAGGTGCATGTCGGCGGGTATGTTTACCTCGATCTCTTCGCCGACAAGATAGGGCTCTTTGGCCGAGGTTTCGCGTACATAATAGGTGCCCGGCACGAGCGATTCGGGCAGTGTGACGGTGCCGGTCGCGTCAGTCGTAAAAGTGTCCATTACGTTATGTGCTGGATACCAGCATGTTTGTGAGACAGGTTCGTGATTACTGTCGAGGAGTTGGAAGGTGAATCCGGCTAGGGGAACAGAAGCGCCTGTTTGGGCATCGCGTTTTACAATCTGGAGATGCGTCGACAGCGCGTGGTTGTCCACGATATATTGAAGCTCGGTGCCGTCGGAAATCTGATTGGCCTCG
>USMA01000078.1 GCA_900555765.1 uncultured Collinsella sp. | reverse complement strand
TATGCGGTTTGCTCTGGATTGCTGGCAGCGGATGATTGACTCCCGACAGTATCGCAGCGTTCTCATGTACAAGAACAAGGGTCCGCTCTCGGGCGGTAGTCTCGTTCATCCGCACATGCAGATTGTGGGTTTGGAGCAGGAAAACGGTTATGCTTCGCTGACTTCCGCCAATTTCGAAGGCATAAATGTCTGGCAACAGGAGAGAATCTCGGTCAACATCTCAACCGAACCGATTATGGGGTTCTTTGAGGTCAATGTTTCAGCCCCGCAGGGAATCGCTGCCAGCGATGACACGAGAGACCAAGCCGAGGCGGATCTCTTCGCCGATGCGATCCAGGTAGCTCTGCGCTATATCCTGAACGAGCACCACGGTGGTCGCGCAGAGTCGTACAACCTGTTCTTCTATCACCTGGGCGGTCGGACCATTGCCAAGGCGCTGCCGCGTTGGGTGGTTTCGCCCTACTTTGTCGGCTATCGTTTGGCCCAGGTCAATGCTGAGACCACGCTCGATGTCGATGCTGAGCGCCTGCGTGCGCATCTGGAAACGCTCGTATAGGAAGACTAACACCCGCGTAATGCGGGCAGGCTAGCGTGCCATGGCGTTGCGGCCGGCCTCGACACGCTTGCGCTGGGCGGCGCGCTCCTCGCCGGTCAGACGCTCAAAGAGGTGCCCGATAAGCGAGGCGAGCACCTGCTGAAACAACGTTCCACACATGACGGGAAACACGACTTCGCCCGGAAAGTATTGCGTGGCGATGACGGCGCCCGAAGAGATGTTACGCATGCCGCAGGTAAAGCACATGGTAGTCGTCTCGCTATATGGCAGATGCAGCGCACGGGCGACCAGAAAACCGACGACAAAGCCGCTGATGGCGAAGGTCAAAATAAAGAGGGCGACTTCCAGGCGCACCGCGTTCATGTGCAGCACGTACTCGCTCATGGCGGTGGAGTTGGAGGCGATAACGCCCATCATCATGAACTTGCAGGCGGGCGAGAGCGCGGGGGAGAGCTTCTCGTGTCCCCATCCACGCGTGAGCTCGTTGATCACGATGCCGAGCACGGCGGGGATGGCGATCATAAAGGCCATGTCCTGCATCATGCTCGGCACATCGATCGAGACGGTGGCACCCAGCAAGAGCTTAAGCGTGAGCGGAATCGTCACAGGGGAGATAACCGAGGACGTCAGGATGATGGTGAGCGCGAGCGGGCCGTTGCCGCCGAACATGCTGATCCACATAAAAGCGGTGACGGCCACGGGCACGCTGTACTCGAGCACGATGCCGCAGACAAGGTTGGGGTTGGAGCCAAAGAAGAGTGACCCCATGGCATACGCCGCGATGGGAATAAGCACTGCCGAGACCAGCAACGCCAGAATCAGGTGCAGCGGACGGTGGAACACCTCGGCTACCTGGTGAAAGGTGTTGCTGAGCGCACCCTGAAACGTCATAAAGGCGAAGAGGGCGGGAACAATGGGCTTGAGTACGCCGATCTGCTGGGGAAAGAGCACGCCGAGCGCCACGCAAATCGGAACGATGATCTGCATATGCCCCGCGAGGAACTTTCCCAGTCCAGCCCATTGCTTCATATGCCCCGTGACTCCCTTTATCCGCGAACTCGTTTGTATGGATATGCTAGACGCTCGTATGTGTCCGTGCGGCTGAAACGCTCGATTATTTCAAGGGCATTACCGCCATCGTTTACCGAAACCGCGGCGCACCGCGGCGTTTTGCGTCCGCGCTGCACGGTATAATAAATCCGTTCAACAGATCTGCCTGCCGAAGCGGGCATACACAGAGGACTCATCGCTATGAACCGTGAGAGGTATCGCGGCGACCTGCCCCTATCAGGGGTGGGTGCCTATGTCATCGCTTAAGACGACGCATCGCTGGGCGGTCGCTCAGCAAAACCCCGAGCTCGAAAAGGAGCTTTCGGCTGGTCTGGGCATTCCCGGGCTGGTGGCGCGCATTATGGTCGCGCACGGCATTGGCTCCATCAAAGAGGGCCAATTGTTTTTGACGCCTTCGCTCGATCGCGACTGGGCCGACCCACTCATTATCCCGGGCATGTCGGTCGTTGCCGACCGCGTCGAGCGTGCTATTCGCAACCACGAGCACATTGCGGTCTTTGGCGATTTTGACGTAGACGGCAATACGTCGACCTGCCTGATGACCTAGGCGCTGCGCACGTTTGGAGCCGATGTCACGCCGTTAATTACGCATCGCTTTGATGAGGGCTACGGTCTTTCGCGCGCGGCACTCGACCGCGTTAACGAGCTCGCTCGCCCCCAGCTGATCGTGACCGTCGATAACGGCATTGCCGCCAAGGAAGAGGTTTCCTATCTGGAGAGCTTGGGGATCGATTTGGTGGTCACGGACCATCACGAGCCCTCCGACCAGGTGCCGCAGGGTGTGCCCCTGACCGACCCCAAGCTCGAAGACGAGGGCCCCTCGCGCGAGCTTGCCGGTGCTGGTGTGGCGCTCAAGCTGGTGCAAGTCCTGGGTGAGCGCCTGGGCAAGCCGTCGTATTGGCGTTCGCTAATCGAGGTCGCGGCGCTGGGCACCGTGTCCGACATGATGCCGCTCACGCCCGAGAACCGCGCGCTGGTTGCCGAGGGCATCCAGCAGATGCGCGTGACGGCCCGCCCCGGCTATATCGCGCTTGCCTCGCTCGCCAAGGCGGACCTTTCGAGCATTACGGCGGATGGCCTGTCATTCTCGCTCATTCCCCGCTTAAACGCTGCCGGTCGCATGGCCGATCCCAAGCTGGCGCTCGACCTGCTGCTTGCCCACAATCCCATCGAAGCAAGCGCGCTGGCGGCTGAGCTCGAGGAAATCAACCGCCAGCGCCGTGAGATCGAGGCGGAGCTCACGCGCGATGCTATGGCAAAGGTCGAGGAGACCTATGACGGCGGACGCGCGATCGTCGTGGGCGGTGAAGGCTGGCACGAGGGTGTCAAGGGCATCGTGGCAAGCCGTCTGACCAACCGCTATCACGTGCCGGCACTGCTGTTCTCGATCGAGGACGGTATCGCGCGCGGCTCTGGTCGCTCGGTGGGCAAAGTTAACCTGTTTGACGCCGTCGAGCGCTGTTCCGACCTGCTGATTCGTCGCGGCGGACATGCCGGTGCGGTGGGAGTGACCATCGAGGCATCCAAGCTCGATGAATTCCGTCGTCGCCTTTCCGCCGTGCTATCGGAGATTCCCGTCGAGGACTTTGAAGACATCGACGAGGTTGCCGCCACGGTCGACCTTTCCGAGCTGAATATTGAGACCATCGAGCAGATTTCCCGTCTTGAGCCGTTTGGCCAGGGCAACAAGGTGCCGCTGCTGGCCGCCGAGGGCGTGACGATGTGCGATCGCGCCGTGGTGGGCAAAACCGGCGAGCACATGCGCTTTGTGGCGACCGATGGCGCCGCGAGTGTGCCGGCCATTATGTTCCGCGTGCCGCAAATCGATAAGCTCATCAACTGCGATAGCGCTGTCGACTTGGTGTTCGAGGCCGTTGCCGAGCATTGGCAGGGGCGTGTGAAGCCCAAGCTCATGATCAAGGATGTTCTGGTCCGCGATACCACGCTGCCCAGCGTCGACGATCCGGCATGCGAGCTTCGTCGTGGCGTGCAGCCGGCGGATTCCGGCCTGCGCCTGGAGTCGCGTAAGCGCGAGACGCTCGCCCAGCTTTCCTATACCGAGCTCACGCGCTCGCTTATCCATAGCTTTATCGGCTCGAACCAGCCGCACCGCGCGCAGGTCGAGGCGCTCGATGCCCTGGCCGATCACCAAAGTGTTCTGGCCGTTATGGGAACGGGGCGCGGCAAGTCACTCATCTTCCATGTGCATGCCGCGCGCGAGGCGGTCCTTCGCGGACGTGCGAGCATCTTTGTCTATCCGCTGCGCGCGCTCGTTGCCGACCAGGCCTATCACCTCTCGTCGACGATGGCCGCGCTCGGCATTGGCGTCGGCGTGTTGACCGGCGAGACCGTGGAGGCGGCGCGCGATGACGTGTTTGCCGGCTTGGCTTCGGGCCGTACCGGCATCGTGCTCACGACGCCCGAGTTCCTGTCCATTCACCGCGACCGCTTTGCGCGTTCGGGGCGCATCGGTTTTGTCGTTATCGATGAGGCACACCACGCTGGCCTTGCCAAGGGCGGCGACCGCAGCGCCTATCTCGACATGCCCGATATCCTCAAAGCCCTGGGCGACCCGGTCGTTATGGCCGCGACGGCCACCGCGACGGCTCCGGTCGTGGCCGAGCTTGCCCGCATGCTTCCGATCACTCAAACGGTGGTCGACGAGACGGTGCGCGAGAACCTGCAGCTCGAGGACGACCGAGATCTTGCGAGCCGCGAGAACCGTTTGGTGTCGATCGTGGCGATGGGGGAGAAGACCGTCATTTACGTCAATTCGCGTGATCAGTCCGTGGCGCTTGCCAAGACACTACGCAAACGCGTTCCCGACTGTGCGACCCATATCGCGTTCTATAACGCGGGGCTTGCGCGTTCCGATCGCCGTCGCGTGGAGGAAGCATTCCGAGACGGAAGCCTCAGCTGCATCGTTTCGACCTCCGCCTTTGGCGAGGGTGTCAACCTGCCCGATATCCGCCATGTCGTGCTCTACCACATGCCGTTTGGCGCCATCGAGTTCAACCAGATGAGCGGACGTGCCGGCCGCGATGGCCAGCCCGCCGTGATCCATCTGCTCTATTCGTCGCGCGACGCCCGCATTAACGAGCGCCTGCTCGACTGCTATGCGCCCGAGCGCGACGAGCTCGTCACACTCTATCGCGCGCTGCAGACCATGTGGCGCTCCAACCGCGGCAAAACCGGGGACGATTCCTTTAGTGCGAGCGATATCGACATCGCGCAGATGTGCCTTGCCATCGATGCTCGCACGCCGGTCGACGAGCGTTCGGTGGAAAGCGGCCTGGGAATCTTCGAAGAGCTTGGTTTCTGTCGAGTTTCGGGGTTTGACGACACTCGTCGCAT
Source organism: uncultured Collinsella sp. (assembly GCA_900555765.1). GTDB lineage: Bacteria > Actinomycetota > Coriobacteriia > Coriobacteriales > Coriobacteriaceae > Collinsella. The sequence continues at coordinate 719 of USMA01000078.1, read as the reverse complement.
CGCGATGGCCGAAAACCCCGGCCGCGTGCAATTGAGCAGGTCAATTCGCTATTTGGAGGGCTTGCGCTCGCGCATGGAGTTTTCGGCTTTCCGGAGCTGGGCGCTCGATTCGTGCGCTTCTGATATGCTAGCCAAAGTTAACCGCCCGATCGTACCGCGGGTCTAGGGGAAGGGGACCTCGATGGATGCCGCAGCCCGTACCGCCCATGATTCCACCCTCCAGCCGTTTTCGGAGATGGAGCACTATAAGCATGCCGATGAGCTGCCGCCCGAGATTATGGCGGACAGCTACGACAAGCTGGAGCGCCTGTGCCTCAAATATATGAATGAGGACGACTTTTCTAAGGTTGAGCAGGCCTACTGCTTTGCCGCCGAGAAGCACTGCAACCAAAAGCGCCGCTCGGGCGAGATGTACATTAACCATCCCGTCGAGGTTGCCATCATTTTGGCCGATCTCAAGATGGACTGCGATGTGGTGAGTGCCGCGCTGCTGCACGATACCGTCGAGGATACCGAGACCTCGCTCACCGATGTTTCCGGCCTGTTTGGCGATACGGTGGCCGAGCTCGTCGATGGCGTGACCAAGCTCACCAACATCGAAGTCGACAGCATGGACGAGAAGCAGGCGCTCACGCTGCGCAAGATGTTCCTCGCCATGTCCAAGGACATCCGCGTCATCATCGTTAAACTTGCCGATCGTCTGCACAACCTGCGAACGC
>USMA01000077.1 GCA_900555765.1 uncultured Collinsella sp. | reverse complement strand
CGCGGGGAGGTCAGGGAGGGGCGCGTGGCCCTTCCCGGCCGCCGGAGGCCGTCCCCGATCGCCTGGTTGGCGCGGGCGGGGGCTCCTTGGCCGTGGGTCAGCCGATGGGGTGGACGGGTATCATGAACGTTTTGCCGTCGGGGAGCCTGCAGGGCGCTTCGGGGTCGGCGAACATGGCGGCGTAGCGTCCGATCTGCTCGTCGTCGAGTCCGAGGGGGCCGTCATTTAGGTAGAGTCCCGTGATGACGACCGTGCCGCGGATGATGATGGGCTTGCCGGCGTAGCGGCGCACAGCGGCCTCGACGGCCGCTGGGTCTGTGGAGTCGATCTGCAGTGGCAGGAGCGTGGAGCCCTGGAGCTGTTCAGTCGCCTGCTGGATGACCTGGACCTCGTCAATCTCGGGCAGGCCCACATTGACGTCCAGGATGTCGGCGCCCTGTTCCTGCTGGCTGATGCCCTGGCTCACCACGTAGTCCAGGTCGCCGTCGCGCAGGGCCTGCTGCAGGCGCTTTTTGCCGGTGGGGTTGATGCGCTCGCCGATGACGGCGATCTTGTGGCCGTCGCAGGGAAGGTCCACGACCGTTTGGGCGCTCGTGACCGACATGCTGGGCTTGCGGCGGCGCGGGCTGGGCGTGTGGTTGTCGATAAGCGTGCGCAGCGCTGCCATGTGCGCCGGCGTGGTGCCGCAGCAACCGCCCACGACGCTCACGCCGTCCTCGATCATGCCGGCGACGGCCTCGGCGTACTCGGGTGCCTGGATATCAAAGACGGTGTTGCCGTCGTCGTCCACGCGGGGCAGTCCCGCATTGGCTTGCACCATAACGGGTTTGTCGGTGACGGTGAGCATACGTGCAGCGAGCCCTCGGAGCTCGGCCGGGCCCTGGCTGCAGTTGATGCCCAGGACGTCGGCACCGATGGCGTCGAGGGTGATGGCGGCGACCTCGGGGCTCGTGCCCAAGAAGGTGCGGCCGTCTTCCTCAAAGGTCATGGTGGCAAAGACGGGCAAGTCGGAGTTCTCGCGGCAGGCGAGGACTGCCGCCTTGATCTCGGCCAGGTCGGTCATGGTCTCGATAATAAAGAGGTCGACGCCCGCAGCGACGCCGGCGCGCACCTCCTCGGCAAAGAGGTCGTAGGCCTCGTCAAAGCTGAGGGTACCCAAGGGGCGAAGCAGGGCGCCGATGGGGCCGATGTCGCCGGCGACGTAGCGGGCTCCGGCCTCGCGGGCGCAGGTGACTGCCGCGGCAAAGACGTCTGCCACGGTGGCGGCACCGTCGAGCTTGTGGGCATTGGCGCCAAAGGTGTTGGCGGTAATCACGTCGCAGCCGGCCTCGACGTACTGGCGCTGAATGTCGGTAATGACCTGGGGCTCCTCAAAGTTGAGCAGCTCGGGCAGGGCGCCGGCCTTCATGCCGGCCGCCTGCAGCATGGTACCCATGCCGCCGTCGAACAGGAGGTGTCCCGTGCCCTCGATGGCGGCGCGCAGGCGATCGTCCTTAATGCGAAGGTCGTCGATCGTGCGCGTCTTGTATGCAGCGCCATTACGGCGTGCGGCATCAACGGGCGCCGCCAACGCGGCACCGTCCAGATCATGAGTGATAAGCGGAGTAAACATCGAGGGCTCCTAATGGCTGGAATAGCAGGTGGTGTGGGCGGCGCGGAAGCGGCAGTGCTCGCGCATGCGGCAGATATTGCAGGTGGGGCGGCTCTGGGCGTCGTGGACTTCGCCGTCGAATAGGCCGATCACCGCGGTCACGCTCTTGGTGGGCATGAGCAGGCTGGTGGGGGTGACGGTAAGCCCGATGAGGCGCGTGGCGTTGAGTGCATCCACGATCGAGCGCTGGGCAGAGAGCGGGCAGTCGCCATAGCCGGGACTGAAGCGCCAGTTGCCGGCGAGCCCGTGTGCGGCGGCCGCAGCCTGGCCTTGCTGGGCCAGCTGCTCGACGGCGGCCTCCACGTAGGCGGAGCACGCGGCGTCGAGCACGGCGCCCTCCAGGGGATGTTGGGCTCCCGTGGTGCGCAGACGACGCTCGGCGTCCATGCCGAGGGTGCAGGCCATGAGCGCGGCCATGCGGGCATCTTTGAGATGTCGATAGATATCACGACCGCGCAGCTCAACGTTGGTGCCAACCAGACGGATGCTGGGCTCTCCTTGCTCGTCCACGCTCGTGGCATCGATGGCAAATACGCGGCGCACGCCACGGGGCTCAATGTCCAGCTCAAGGCGCTCGACCACAAGCTCAATACGCTGCGACAGTTCGGGCTCAATCTGCTGGCCGCCGTAACCCAGATACCGCAGCATCTCGGCACGGTCGACACGGGGATGGTGCGCAGCATCGACACGGTAAAGCGCCGGCGACGCAAGGTCGGCCGGCACTTCGACAGCGGTTGTATCGATGTGCGGTTTTTCCATTACCCCAGGCGCTCCATAATGGTCGCGGCGATCGCAGGACGGTTCATAGTGTACAGGTGCAGGCCGTCGGCGCCGTGCTCCTTGAGGTCGCAAAGCTGGCGGGCGGCATAATCTACACCGGCTGCCTGCAGGCTCTCGGGGTCGTTCTCGTACTTGGCGAGAATCTTGATGACGGGGGAGGGCAGCGACGCGCCGCACATAAAGACCATGCGGCTGATCTGCGACTTGCCCATAAACGGCATGATGCCTGCGGTAATGGGCACGGTGATGCCGGCCTTGTCGGCAAGCTCGCGGAAGCGATAGAAGCACTCGTTATCAAAGAAGAGCTGTGTCGCAAAGAAGCTCGCGCCGGCGTCTTGCTTTTGCTTGAGGTGCTCGACCGAGAGGTTGAGATCCTCGCAGGCAATGTGGCCTTCGGGGTAGGCTGCGGCGCCCACGCAAAAGCCGGCGTCGACGAGCTCGGGGATGAGGTCGCGGGCGTAGGCGTAGTCAGAGGCGGGCTTGTCGTCCTCGGTCGCGCCGGCGGGGAGCTCGCCACGCAGGGCCAGGATGTTTTCCACGCCGGCGGAGCGGTATTCGGCGATCTTGGCGGCGATATCGGCATGCGAGCGGCCCACGCAGGTAAGGTGAGCCACCGAGGGCGTATCGAATTCGCTCGTAATCATATGCGCGATGGGGGCGGTGGTGGCACCGTTGCCCGAGCCGCCGGCCGAGCAGGTGACCGAGACAAAGCTCGGCGAAAGCTTGCACAGATTGCCAGCAACCTCGCGGGCCGTGTCGAGGGTCAGCTCGCCCTTGGGCGGGAACATCTCAAACGAAACGGGCGCGGTGCCCTGGGATGCTGCCTGCTTAAAAACCTCGTCGACGCGCATATCGTGCTCCTTTAGATACATTAGTGTGATGTGTTGTAAGGATTCTACAGCACCACTGCGCTGCGGTGGAGTTTTACTCGCTATTTGGGGATACCAATCAAAGATGCCTTGCTATCGGCATTCCCTATAACAGGGCGGTCAATCTAGGATGGGGCTATAAAGACTGGTATCCGATGTGAAATACCAGTTAATAGAGCCCCATCTCAAATTGACTACCCTTAAACCATGGGGAAAGGTCTGCAATTTATACAGTTGATTGGCTGTTGAGGGTGGCAACGCCGCCGCGATGCGGTAACCTCATTGATTGGTTTCGCGACAGCAACATAACGGTAATGTTGCGGAAACACGGCGAGTCTAAGCTAAGACTCGTTCGTTAGTAATCAACACCGCTTCTCACGCGGTGCCGATACGAAGGGAGTTCCGTATGGCCGAACTTACTGACCGCTTCGGGACCATGGTGTTCTCTGAGGAAGTCATGAAGGACTACCTCCCCAAGGACATTTGGAAGCGCCTTGCTGCAACCCTCGAGGGCGGTGAGCCGCTCGACCTGGATGTGGCCAACGCCGTTGCCCATGCCATGAAGGTCTGGGCCATCTCCAAGGGCGCGACGCACTACGCGCACTGGTTCCAGCCTCTTTCGGGCATTACTTCCGAGAAGCACGATAGCTTCCTGGAGCCCAACCACGACGGCACCGCCATTACCAAGTTTACGGGCAAGAACCTCATCCAGGGCGAGCCCGATGCTTCCAGCTTCCCCAACGGCGGCCTGCGTGCCACCTTCGAGGCCCGTGGCTACACCGCTTGGGATCCCACCAGCCCCGCCTTTATCAAGGACGATGTCCTGTGCATCCCCACGGCTTTCTGCTCCTACACGGGCGAGGCCCTGGACAAGAAGACCCCGCTGCTGCGCTCCATGACCGCGCTCTCGCGCGAGTCCAAGCGCGTTTTGGCGCTGTTTGGCAAGACCCCCAAGAAGGTTGTTCCTTCCGTGGGTGACGAGCAGGAGTACTTCCTGATCAAGAAGGACGCCTACCGCAAGCGCAAGGACCTGGTCATCACCGGCCGCACCCTCTTTGGTGCTGCTCCATGCAAGGGTCAGGAGCTCGAGGAGCACTACTTTGGCGCTATCCGCCCCACCGTCTCGGCCTATATGAAGGACCTGGACGATGAACTGTGGGCGCTTGGCATTCCCGCCAAGACCAAGCACAACGAGGTTGCTCCCTGCCAGCATGAGCTTGCTCCCGTCTATGGCGAAGTCAACGAGGCCATCGACCAGAATCTGGTCATGATGGAGAAGATGAAGCTCATCGCCTCCCGCCACGACTTGGTCTGCCTGCTGCACGAGAAGCCCTTTGAGGGCATCAACGGTTCGGGCAAGCACAACAACAGGTCGCAAGGCACCGAGAACGAGAACCAGCACGCTCCAGGCGACACCCCGCTCGACAACCTGCAGTTCATCGTCTTCCTCACCGCGGTGATCGAGGCCGTCGATAACTATCAGGAGCTCCTGCGTGCCTCCGTTGCCTCGGCCGGCAACGACCATCGTCTGGGCGCCAACGAGGCTCCTCCGGCGATTATGTCCATCTTCCTGGGCGACCAGCTTACCGAGGTCGTCGAGAAGATCATCGATGGCAAGGCTTCCGTCCATGCCACGCGCGGCGTGCTCGACCTGGGCGCCGATACCCTGCCCAAGCTGATGAAGGACAACACCGATCGCAACCGCACCTCCCCGTTTGCCTTCACCGGCAACAAGTTCGAGTTCCGTGCCTGCGGCTCCGAGCAGAACGTCTCCGACTCCAACCTGGTGCTCGATGCCGCCGTGGCCAAGTCGCTCAAGTCCTTCGCCGACGCGCTTGAGGGTACGCCCGAGGATGAGTTCCAGGACGCTGCGCTCGAGTACTGCAAGAAGGTCCTGACCGACCACCAGCGCATCCTGTTCTCTGGTGACGGCTACTCTGCCGAGTGGCCCGTTGAGGCCGAGAAGCGCGGCCTTGCCAACAACAAGACCACGGCCGACGCCCTGCCCGCCTTTGTTTCCGATAAGGCCATCGCACTCTTTGAGGAGACGGGTGTCCTGACCAAGGCTGAGGCTCAGTGCCGCTACGACTGCAAGCTCGAGAAGTACAACAAGCTCATGAACATCGAGGCCACCACGATGGTTCGCGAGGCGCGTCGTACCTATCGCCCGGTCATTACCGCCTATGCCACCAAGGTCGCTAAGGGCCTTGAGACTATTCGTGCCGCCGGCGCCGAGGCCGCCATGCAGTGCGAGCAGAACACGCTCAACAAGCTCTGCAACGGTATCACCGCCATCAACGACTCCATCAAGGCGCTCGACGCCGTGCATCAGAAGGCCGAGGGTCTCGATGGTCAGGAGCAGGCTAACGTGTACGCGCACGAGGTCGTTCCCGCTATGGATGCGCTGCGTGCCGCCGTGGA
>USMA01000076.1 GCA_900555765.1 uncultured Collinsella sp. | reverse complement strand
CAACTTGTCATTCAAAGAGGGCGGCATGACCAAAAGGTCTATGCCGCCCTCTTTTCATGCCAATTTGTTCGCTCTGGCCGCCGCTCGCTGCCGTTGCCATGACATCGGTGGCTCCCTGATTGGTGCAATGGGGACAGGTTACTTTGCAGCAACATGGTGCAGACTAACCTGACCTCATTGCGCCAAATCCGCTGGGGCGGGCCCGATGGCGGCGGACGGAGTCGTGGTGTGATTTGCGTCGGTGTCCGCGCGGCTCGGTATACTGGTACGGCTCAAACTATGGCGCTGCCCGCAGGCGCGCCGTCCGTCAGATGAGGAGTCGCCCATGACCCAGCCCTTGCCCTGGGAAAAGAACGCCGCGGTACCCGTGTCGCCCGCGCCGGAACCCGTGCCGCTCGATGCATACGCTGCCCCCGCCGCGCCGGAGCCCGAGCTCGTCCCGCTCGACATCTACGACGCTCCCGCACCGGCACCCAAGCCCGCCAAGCCGCTTGTCGACATCGACAGTCTTAATCCCGCCCAGCGCGAGGCCGTCCTGTCCACCGAGGGTCCGCTGCTGGTCCTTGCCGGTGCTGGCTCGGGTAAGACCCGCGTCCTGACCTTCCGCATCGCCCACATGCTCGGCGACCTGGGCGTTAAGCCCTGGCAGATCCTTGCCATCACGTTTACCAACAAGGCCGCGGCCGAGATGCGCGAGCGTCTGGCGGCACTTATCCCCAGCGGTACCCGCGGCATGTGGGTGTGCACCTTCCATGCCATGTGCGTGCGCATGCTGCGCGAGGACGCTGACCTGCTGGGCTACACTGGTCAGTTCACCATCTACGATGACGACGATTCCAAGCGCATGGTGCGCGACATTATGCAGGCGCTCGGCATCGAGCAAAAGCAGTTCCCCATCAACATGATCCGCAGCAAGATCAGCTCGGCCAAAAACGCCATGATCGGGCCCGAGGACATGCTCAAATCCGCCGACAGCCCCAACGACAAAAAGGCCGCTCAGGTCTACCTGGAACTGGAGCGCCGCCTGCGCGCCGCCAATGCGATGGACTTCGACGACTTGCTCGTGCGCACGCGTGAGCTGCTGCGCACCCGCCCCGAGGTGCTCGATAAGTACCATGAGCGTTTCCGCTACATTAGCGTCGACGAGTATCAGGACACCAACCACGTCCAGTACGAGATCGCCAACCTGCTGGCCGCCAAGTACCAAAACCTCATGGTCGTAGGCGACGATGACCAGTCCATTTACAGCTGGCGCGGCGCCGACATCACCAACATCCTGGACTTTGAGAAGGACTTTAAAAACTGCAAGACCGTTAAGCTGGAGCAGAACTACCGCTCCACGGGCCATATCCTGAGCGCCGCCAACGCCGTGGTGCGTCACAACTCGCAGCGCAAGGACAAGCGCCTGTTTACGGCCGAGGGCGACGGCGAGAAGATCCAGGCCTTCCAGGCAAGCGACGAGCGCGACGAGGGCCGCTGGATTGCCGGCGAGATCGAAAAGCTGCACTCCAAGGGCACGAGTTACGACGATATCGCCGTGTTCTACCGCACCAACGCCCAGTCGCGTATCCTCGAAGATATGTTCCTGCGCGCGGGCGTGCCCTACAAGATTGTGGGCGGCACGCGATTCTTCGACCGTGCCGAGATCCGCGACGTCATGGCCTACCTCAAGATGATCGTGAACCCGGCAGACGAGATGAGCGTCAAGCGCGTCATCAACACGCCGCGCCGCGGCATCGGCTCCACCTCGATCCAAAAGATTGAGCAGCTGGCGCGCGACAACCGTTGCTCGTTCTTCCAGGCTTGCGAGATCGCAACGGCCGAGACGGGCATGTTTAGCGCCAAGGTGCGCAATGGCCTGTCGAGCTTTGTGTCGCTGGTGCGCGAGGGTCGCCGCATGGACGGCGAGCTCAAGGGCGTTGTCGAGATGATTGTCGATAAGACGGGCCTGCTGCAGGCTTTCCGCGCCGAGGGCACCATGGAGTCCGAGAGCCGCGCCGAGAACATCCAGGAGTTCCTGGGCGTTGCGGCGGAATTTGAGGAGACGCACGAGGATATCGAAGGTACGCTCGAGAGCTTGGAAGAGCTGCGCGCTGCCGGTGTTGCCGATGTACCTGCCAGCGTCGAGCTCGAGCCTGTCGTGGTGAGCGCGCCTGCGCCCGAGCCCGGCCCGTCTGCGCCCGTGTCTTCGTTTGAGGCGCTCGTTGGCGCGCGTGATGCCGCGGGTTTCAATCCGCTCGATAGCCTGGCGGCCCCGGCGCTCTCGCCGCAGGATGCCCTGGCTGCCGCTATCGCGGGCAACGCGTATGCCGCGCCGACTGAGCTGCCGGCGGGCGCCGTGCATGCCGACGAGATCGCGCGCACCTACGGTCCGCTCACCTGTAAGGCGCTGCCGGCACTCATGGAGTGGCTGGCCCTGCGCTCCGACTTGGATTCCCTGGCCGGCGAGACGCATGCTATCACTATGATGACCATCCACTCCGCCAAGGGCCTGGAGTTCCCGGCGGTGTTCGTAGCTGGCATGGAGGAGGGCATCTTCCCACACGTGCACGATTTTGGCGGTAGTGACGATCCGGGCAAGCTCGAGGAGGAGCGTCGCTTGGCCTACGTCGCCATCACGCGTGCTCGCAAGCGTCTGTTCTTGACTTACGCCGCTACGCGCCGCACCTACGGCTCGACCTCTGCCAACCCGCGCTCGCGCTTCCTCAACGAGATCCCGTTTGAGGACATCGAGTTTAGCGGTATCGGTTCTGCCGGTTTTGAGGGCACGGGCTGGGAGAAGCGCGGCGATCGTCGCGGCACGTTTGGCTCGGGTATGGGCTCGGACATGTATGGCGGCAAGGTGTTTGGTTCGCATACGCGTTCGACCGGCGGTTCCGGTTCGCGCGGCGGATCGAGCTTTGACGATTTCTTTGGTGGCAGCACTTATGGCACCGAGCGCCATCGTGGGGTTTCGCCCGACGCCGGCCGTGTTGCCTCGACCTTTGGCTCGGGCGCGCCGCGAGCCAAAAAGCCGTCATCCAAGGTGTCGCCGACGGTGGAGCGCAAAGTCGATCGTGCCAGCGCATCGCAAGACTTTGCTGCGGGCGATACCGTGAGTCATAAGACCTTTGGCACGGGCACCGTGATCTCGGTCGCCGGAGACATGATCGAGGTTCAATTCGAAAAGACCGGCCAGACCAAAAAGCTTATGAAAGGTTTTGCACCGATCGTCAAGCTGTCGTGATCCCGGCGGACCTGGAGGGGCGTATAGGGCAACATCGCCTGCTCGGGCAGTCCTGCTCGCACGGAGAGCACATTAAGTGCTCTCCGACTCGTGCGGAACTCGCGATCGATGTTGCCCTATACGCCCCCCAGGTCCTTGGGCAACGTTGCTGGACGAACGTCGCTTTGCTCGTTCGCTTTTTGATCTGGAGAGCCGGGTGGGCTGAATACTTAGACATGGCAAGGGGCTCCCCCGTTGAAGAACGGGGGAGCCCCTTGTTTCGTTTTGGTTGTTGTTGCGACCTAGAGGTGGCTGCTGATCAGCTCCATCTTGCCTTCGAGGTCGATGGAGCTGACGGTGCTCGGAGCCAGGAGGTGGCTTCCCTTGTGGACGGGGTCGCCGCAGACGGTGCCTTCGCCGTCGATGACCGACAGGCACATGAAGGGCCAGCGCTGGTCGAGGGTCTTGCTGCCGTTAACGCGCACGCGATCGACGGTGTAGCAGGGGCAAGACTCGAGCTCGGTCACGCCGTCCACCTCGGGTGCGGTCACCGTGCCGTCGGGCGGAGCCTGAGCATCAAAGTTTATGCAGTCGAGGCTCTGCTCAATGTGCAGGGGACGCAGTTTGCCGTCGGTGCCGGGGCGGTCGTAATCGTACAGGCGATACGTCACGTCGCACGACTGCTGCGTTTCCAAAATGAGCGTGCCGGCCTTGATGGCGTGAACGGTACCGGAATCAATCTGGAAAAAGTCGCCCTTGTGGATCGGCAGTACGTTGAGCATGTCGTCCCAGCGGCCGTCCTTGATCATCTGTGCGGCCTCGGTGCGGTCTTTAGCACGCTGGCCGACGATGATCGTGGCGCCGGGCTCGCAATCCAGCACGTACCAGCACTCGGTTTTACCCAGGCTGCCGTTCTCGTGCTCGGCGGCGTACTCGTCGTTGGGGTGAATCTGGATCGAAAGGTCGTCCTTGGCGTCCAGAATCTTAATGAGCAGCGGGAACTCCTTGCCCTCGCAATTGCCAAAAAGCTCACGGTGCTCGGCCCACAGCCACGAAAGCGTGTGGCCCGCATACGGTCCCTCAGCAATCTGGCAGTCGCCGTTGGGATGGGCCGAGATAGCCCAGAACTCACCGATGGGACCTTCGGGAATGTCGTAACCAAATACGGTTTCGAGCTGGCGGCCACCCCAGATCTTCTTGCGGAAGATCGGCGTCAGTTTAATCAAATCGGACATATTCATACCTCCATTGTGTTGCGCGGGCGCCGCGCAAAGCAGCGCAAAACGAGCGCCCGCATGACTACAAAAACCTACGCCAACGTTACATTGTGCAACTCAAAGCGGTCGCCAACGTTGCGCGAGGTCGAATACTCAAAGGCGGCACCGCTGTCCAAAAAGCCAATCTGGGTGAGCTCGAGCAGGGGAGAGCCAGGTTTGGTGTCCAGACGCTCGGCTTCTTCTTCGGTTGCTGCCACGGCGCGAATGGTACGGTGAAAGCTCGAAATCTTCAGGCCACATTGCTCGCGGATGAAGCGGTAGAGCGATCCGTACAGGTCCTTCTTTTTAAGGCCTGGAATCAGCTCGAGGGGCATGTAGGTGTACTCGATAACGATGGGCTTCTCGTCGGCCTGACGCACGCGCACGATGTGATAGGCAAAGTCATCCTCGGCAATTCCCAGCTGGGCTGCGATGTCCGCTGGTGGATTAACAATCGAGAAATCGTAGACCACTGAGGTAACCTTCTCCCCGCGGTGCTCATACGAAAAGCCCTGGGCACGGTCGTTTTTGCCCTGGAAAAACGCCTGGCCGGGAAGTCCCGCCGTGTCCTTAACGTAGGTGCCCGATCCGCGTCGGCTGGTAATAAGGCCTTCCTCGGTGATTTGTTCAATAGCTCGTTTGACGGTGATTTTGGAAACGCTATAGAGCTTGCAGAACTCAACGACGGTAGGAAGCTTGTCGCCCGGTTTAAGAGCGCCATCCTCGATAGTGCGACGAATATCTGCAGCTATCGCCTCGTATTTGGGAATCATGGAGCCTCCTTTCCAACTTGATTGAGTATAAAAGAAAGTATAGTTAACACCTAAGCATCCCTATTATATATTGAAAAAGTTCGAGAAAGATATAATTAAAAGTCGCTTTGCATATAAATTAGAGCGCTCTAAATAGATAAACATCTGAGTAATGTCGTGTTAAGCGGTCATTCGCGTTTTCCCAGATAAAACCTGCCAAAACAAACCTGTCCCTTTTTGGTAGGTTTTTGCCTTGGGAGCGGTACCATACAGGCAATGTTTAAACGAGAAAGGTGGGCTCCCATGGAACCTAAGCAGTACTACATCGGCATCGACGTCGGCGGCACTTCGGTTAAGGAGGGCCTGTTCGACGAGGACGGCAACCTGCTTGCCAAGGCCAGCGTGCCCACGCCACCTATTGTTGACGCTGCGGGCTTTGCCGCGGTGACCGAGGCTATCGACCAGGTGGTCGCCAAGGCCCAGCTTCCGCGTGCCTTTGTGGCGGGCATTGGCCTGGCCGTTCCGAGCCCCGTTCCGGCGTCGGGC
>USMA01000075.1 GCA_900555765.1 uncultured Collinsella sp. | reverse complement strand
GGTGAGCTTGTGTGCGCACGCGTAGTCGACCAGCAGCGCCGCCGTGTTCTTTATGAGGCTACGCGTGGTGAGCGCATCCATACCCGCAAGCAGGAAGTTCCACGGGACGATCTTGTTGGCGAGGTCTTCCATGTGCGACTGGCCCTCGGACTTGAGCGAATCGGCCGTCTGTACGAGCGAGACGATCGAACGCAACTTGGTCTGCGCCGTGTTGGAGCGCACGCGCACCAGGATGCTGCCGTCTTCCACGACGGTGCCGGCGAACACGTCGTCGCCCACGCTGCGCTCGACGGCCAGCGGCTCGCCGGTCAGGGTCGCTTGGTTGACCATAGCGCTCCCCTGCTCGACAACACCGTCAATGCAAATGGACATGCCAGTGCGCACGGCGACCAGATCGCCGGGCTCAAGCTCGGTCGCGGCAACGCTTACCTCGGTGTCGCCGACGACCTTTTGCGCCTTGTCGGGCACATCGAGCAGCGAGTTGATGAGCTCGTTTTCGCTCATGGCGCGGGTGTAGTCCTCGAGCAGCTCGCCCACGTTGAGCAGAAACATTGTCTGGCCCGCGGTGTCGACATCACGTTTGACGAACGAAATGCCGATGGCCGAAGCGTCGAGCACGGGAACGGTCAGGCGTGGCTGCACCAGCTCATGAAGGGCAGCGCGCAAAAATGCCATGTAACCGGCCACGACAAACACCGCACGCAGAGGCGTCGGCAAGAACCAGCGGCGCGCGTAGTGGGCGCCGATAAGTGTGGCAAGATCCATGACGAGCTTGTGCTTGCGTGGCTCAAGCTGCATCACGTAGCCTGTCTTTGCGTCGGCAATGGCCTGAGCGTCAAGCGCACCGACGGCGGCCAGCACGGCATCGCGGCGCGACTCGTCGTATTCGAGCGCCATCTGACCAATGCGGCCATACACGCGCACCTTGTGCACGCCATCGATGTCGCCGCCAAGCTTAAGAAGTGCATCGAGATCGCTCTCTGGCACAGGACCCGCCAATTGAAGACGGGTCCTGCCGGGGATCTCGCTAATAATCGAGAATCTCATAGTTTGTGCCTGGGAGCGTTACTCGGCTGCCTCGTCAGCAGCGGCCTCGCTCTGGGTGATGTAGGCAGCCTCGGCAACCATGTCATCGACATTGGCCTTGGCCTGCTCGACCATGTCCTGGTAGCAGTTCTTGACGCGCATACCGCACGCAATGCCCTGCACGCAGGCATTCTTGACCGGAGCGCTGGTGAGCAGCTTGATGCCGGCCGTGCCAAGCAGAAAACCGCCACCGACAAGCAGGGTATTGAACGTCGACTTCTTCATGTTGCTTCTCCCTTTTGCCGCACAAGCGCGGCATGGTGCCTTAGCACCCGAGTTCATTAGTTTGCTCGAGCACGCTTTTGAGACTAGTTTAGTCGAACTATTATGGTCAACCAAAGTTAACCTTTGGAAATCTTGGTCCCCTTTCCTACAGCTGCCAGGCAGCCGCTTCCTTTTGCAGTGCGACCATGCGGGCAAATTCTCCGCCTGCCGCCTTAAGCTGCGCCGGGGTGCCCTGCTCGGCAACCACACCATCCTTGAGCACGACGATTTTGTCGGCATTATCCACCGTACGCATACGGTGGGCAATAACGATATCCGCCTTGCCTGCAAGCAGACGGGAGAGCGCCTGCTGTACCACGGTCTCGCTCTCCACATCCAAGCTCGCCGTCGCCTCGTCCAACAGCACGATAGGCGCGTCTTTGAGCAGCGCGCGGGCGATAGAGATGCGCTGGCGCTCGCCGCCGGACAGCTTGGAGCCGTTCTCGCCGATCATAGTGTCGTAGCCCTGCGGCATACGGCTCACAAACTCGTCGCAGTTAGCGGCACGCGCGGCCGCAAGCACTTCCTCATCGGTGGCATCACGACGCCCGAGGCGGATGTTTCCCATCACCGTGTCGTCAAAGAGCAGCACGTCTTGGAACACAATGGCGTAGTCGTGCAGCAGCACCTCGGGATCGACGCCCGCGACATCCACGCCACCCACGGTGACCGTGCCTTCGGTGGCATCCCAAAAGCGCGCGGCCAGGCGGCTCACCGTAGACTTACCGGAACCCGAAGGACCGACCAGCGCCGTAACTTCGCCTTCCTTGGCGGTAAAGCTCACATCGGTAAGAACTTTCTCACCGGCGCGTCCGTCCTCGCCCGCGCCATAGCAAAATGCCACGTGATCGAACACCACATCGTGGCCCACGGGCTCAAATTTCTCGCTACCCCGCGCCACGGGCTCTTCCATGATGGAACGCATGCGCTTGGCAGACGACTCGGCGACAAACAGCTCGGACATTAGCATTAACGCTTGGTCAAAGGGCGCATAGATACGGCTCACCATAAGCAGGAAGGCAAACAGCACCAAAAAGTCGACCTGCCCGGAGGCGACCATCGCGGCACCCGTGACCAGCGTGGTGGCAATGCCCAGACGCAGGATGGCAAAGGCGGAGTTAACCAAAAGCCCGTTAGCGAGCTCGCCCTTGGTGGTCTCACGCTCCTCGGCATCGATCACGGCATTGAGTCCCTCAAGATAATGAGCCTCCTGGTTGGTGGCGCGGATCTCGCGCACGCAATCGAGCGTCTCCTGGATCGCCTCGGTAACCTTGACCTTCTCGGCGCGCACGCGATCGAACACCGGAGTCATGGGGCCGCGTGTTAGATACAGCACGGCAAAGGCCACGGGAACGCTCCAAAACGCCGCGATCGCCAGCTGCCAGCAAAAGAACAGCGACGCCACGAACACAATGGCACTTGCGATGATGGCACCCCAAAGCTCTCCCAGCACGTGGCTGTAGGCGTGCTCCATGGCCTGGACGTCACCCATGATAGTCTCGGTTAAATCGGCCAAATCACGACGACCAAAAAACGACAGCGGCAGTTTGCGCAAGCGCTCGGCAATCTCCATACGCTGCTTGCCGCACTCCTCGTAAAAGATGCAGTAGGTGTAGTAATACTGCTGCCAGTTAGAGGCAAAGAGCAGCACAAAAAAGACCAGGAGGCCGCCCGCGATCGGCAGGGCATCCGGCAGGTCGGCGCCGGTGGCGAGATGCTCGACAAAGCCGGCCATAACCAGGAATAAAAAGCCCATGCCGGCCATGGTAATGAGATTGGTGAGCGTGGTCCAGAAAATGCCGCGTTTTACGCCGGCGACGCCTTTATCGGATAGGAAATACTTCTTTTGGAATGAGGCGAACATTTAGGCCTCGCCTCCCTTCGTGACGGCGGCGTCCGCGGTCACAGCAGTAATCTTCCAGCTCGCTGCCTGTTCGTATTCGGCCCACATCTTGGCATACAGACCCTCTTGGGACAGCAACTCGGCATGGGTACCCGACTCCTGCACGCTGCCCTGGTTGAGCACCACGATTTGGTCTGCGCCCACTACAGTCGAGAGTCGGTGCGCAATCATAATGACCGTGCGACCCGCCGCCAGCTTGCTAAAGGCGCGCTGGATGAGCGCCTCGTTCTCGGGATCGGCAAACGCCGTGGCCTCGTCGAGCACCACGATAGGCGCGTCTTTAAGGATCGCGCGGGCGAGTGCCACGCGCTGGACCTCGCTGCCCGAAAGATATGCTCCGCCGGCACCGAGCATGGTATTGATGCCCTGGGGGAGCTTGGCCACAATGTCGTCGCACTGAGCTGCGGAGAGGGCCGCACGCACTTCGTCGTCAGTGGCCGCAGGCTTGGAGGCGCGCACGTTATCGGCAAGTGTTTGCCGGAACAGTTGGTTGGTCTGGAACACGAAGGCGACCTGGTCCATAAGCTCGTGCGGATCCATATCGCGAACGTCCACGCCGCCTACGAGCACTCGACCCGAGGAAACATCCCAAAAACGCGGGATCAGGCTTGCGCAGGTTGACTTACCGCCACCCGAGGGACCCACCAGGGCGAGGGTGCTACCCGCGGAAACGCTAAAATTCACATGGCTGACAGCAGGTGCTTCGGCACCCTCGTACGTAAAGCTCACGTCCTCAAAGCGCACATCGCTGCCAACAGGACGCTTAGGCTGAGCGGGCTCGGAGAGCTGCTTGGAATCCATGACGCTTCGAATACGAGCCAGCGAATCGGCACTCATCTGAGAGGCCTCACCCACAAACATGAGCTTGGTCATGGCCGTCGGCACCACGGCCGAAAAAATCGCGTAAAACGTGAAGTTGGCCATAAAATGCGCGAAGTCCGTCTCGCCCGGCGCCAACAGCAACGCCACGGGCAGCAGGAATGCCACAAGACCATTGAGCGCGGTAAGGTTGAATACCTGCGGACCTCGGCAGAACGTGCCCGCATAGCTTTGTGCCATGTCGGCGTATTCGGCAATCGCATCGTGGAAGGCCTTGAAGGAGTAGACCGTCTGCTGAAACAGCCGGATATCCGCACACCGAAGGGCATCCGTGACAATGCGATGATGGAACTTCTGTATGCAACGGGCATGCGTGTCAGCGAACTGATTCATCTCAGGACTACAGATATCAATCTTCAGATGGGCTATGTGGTATGCCATGACAGTGACAAAGAACGTATCATCCCGATCGGAAATGCCAGCCGTAATGCGATTTTGCAATATATGGAGCATTCCAGAGGCTTTTTTGTTAAGAACAAAAAAGAATCCTCTTTATTTACAAACTGTTCGGGGAAATCTATGAGCAGACAGGGATTCTGGAAAGTTTTGAAAGGATATGCGGTAGATGCCGGAATTCACAGAGATATTACACCACATACATTACGCCATTCCTTTGCGGTACATATGCTGCAGAACGGAGCAGATGTAAAAAGCGTGCAGGAAATGCTTGGACATTCGGATATTTCTTCTACACAGATTTATCTGGGAATGAATGTAGCAAGAATGAGAGATGTGTATATGAAAGCACATCCCAGACATTAAAAAGGCAGAGCCAGATAAACGGCTCTGCCTTTTGGTGTTCTTAGTGATTAACACATTTCTGCAATTGTGTAAAGCAGTTTTTCGGATTCCTCCCATCCGAGACATGGATCTGTGATGGATTTTCCATAAATATGATTTCCGCCAATCTTCTGATTGCCAGGTTCGATATAACTTTCAATCATGAAACCTTTTACCAGTTTATGAAGTTCAGGATCGACCATACGACTGTGAAGAACTTCTTTGGCGATACGAACCTGCTGTTCATACTTTTTGTTGGAGTTGGAGTGGTTGGTGTCTACGATAACTGCCGGGTTCTGGAGATTCTTTTCCTGATATTTTTCCCACAGAAGACGAAGATCTTCGTAATGGTAGTTCGGGATAGCCTCTCCATGTTTATTTACAGCACCACGAAGGATGGTATGTGCAAGTGGATTACCAGTTGTTTCAACTTCCCAGCTTCTGTAAATGAAACGATGAGAACCCTGTGCAGCAACGACAGAGTTCAGCATAACGCTGTAATCTCCACTGGTAGGGTTCTTCATTCCTGCCGGAACGTCCATACCGCTGACAGTCAGACGGTGCTGCTGGTCCTCAACAGAACGTGCACCAACTGCTACGTAGGAAAGAAGGTCGGAAAGGTAGCGCCAGTTCTCCGGATAAAGCATCTCATCTGCGCAGGTAAACTCGCTCTCCTCAATAGCGCGGATGTGCATCTTACGGATGGCAACAAGTCCGGCAAGCATATTCGGCTTTTTCTCCGGGTCTGGCTGATGAACCATACCCTTATAGCCCTCTCCGGTAGTACGCGGTTTATTCGTATAAACTCGTGGAATGATTAAAACTTTATCCGCGATCTTGTCCTGAACTTTGCGAAGTC
>USMA01000074.1 GCA_900555765.1 uncultured Collinsella sp. | reverse complement strand
TTTAGGTATCAGGCCGAAGGCAAAACGCAGCCGGTGCGCCCCTGTCTGACCAATGCGCTGCCCAATCGCGCCGGCGGTCTGACGGTGCTGTGCGATATGGGCGCCAACCCCGATGTCGAGGTCGATGACATGGTGCGTTTTGCCCAGATGGGTAGCGCTTATGCCCGCGTCGTCCTGGGAATCGAGCATCCCCGCGTGGGCCTGCTTGCTAACGGCACCGAGGACGAGAAGGGCTCCAACTTTACCAAGGCCTGCTTCCCGGCCATGAAAGCCGCCGTTCCCGGCTTTGTTGGTAACTGCGAGGGAACGGACATCACCTCAGGTAACTTCGATGTCGTCGTTGCCGATGGCATGTCGGGCAATATTGCGCTCAAGGCCACCGAGGGCGCTGCCAAGTTTTTGCTGCAGGAACTCAAGGGTGCCTTTATGTCTTCGCTTGGCACCAAGATCGCCGCGCTGCTCATTAAAAAGCAAATGCGCGTGATAAAGGCCAAGCTTTCGGGCGACGCCAAGGGTGGCGCGATTCTTTTGGGCCTGCGCGGCGTGGTCCTGATCGGCCATGGCGCCACATCGGTTGAGGCTGTTAAAAACGGTACGCTCGCGGCGGCCGAAGCCGTGCGCGCCGGGCTGGTCGAGAATGTCGCCAGCTCCATGGACGGCATCGTTTTATAACAGCGGCGTTATGCGTCTCGGGGCGTGCGTCGTGGGGTAGAATCAGAACCGTGTCTTGGTACCGCCCGGGCGGTACCATTCTTTTGGTATTCATGCACTATGAGAGGAAGCGCTATGGATCGCTCCGAAATCTTCGACAAGATCGCCGAGGTCGCTGCTGACGTTCTGGGCGTCGATGTTGCCGAAATTAGCGATGAGACCACCTTTGACGACCTCGATGCCAACTCGCTCGAGCGCCTGCAGCTGGTTACGGCTATTGAGGACGAGTTCAACCTCGAGATCGATGACGAGACCCTGCTCTCGCTCAACTCTGTCGCCGACGCCGTCGACGCGATCGAAAACGCCAGGGAGGCCTAGGTCTTGGCTTTGTCTGAACGACTTACGCGCGCCCAGGAAATCTTGGGCCACGAGTTCAATAATAAGGTGCTGCTGCGCGCGGCGCTTACGCAGCCCTCGGCAGTCGAGGGCCAGCCGGTTTCTGCCAGCTATGAGCGCCTTGAGTTCTTGGGCGATTCCATTTTGGGCGCTGTGGTCGCACGCTCCCTGTTTGAGTCCTATCCGGAGTTTGACGAGGGTAAGCTCACGCGTCTAAAGGTATCGCTCGTTTCGGGCGCCATGCTGTCCGAGGTGTCCCACGAGCTGGGCATCGACGACATCATCATCTTTGGCGCCTCCGAGACCGGTACCGGTGCGCGCGGCCTGCATTCGGCGCTCGAGAACGTCTACGAGTCGCTTGTGGGCGCGCTGTATCTGGACGCCGGCTGGGATGCCGCGGCGGAGTTCATTCACCGTACGCTCAAGCCGCATTTGGCCTCCGAGCGCGCCGAGCACCCCGCAAACCCCAAGTCGTTTTTGCAGGAGTGCGTGCAGGCCGACGGCCATGAGCCCCCGGCGTACAAGCTGGTTGGCTCCGAGGGGCCGGCACATGCGCCCACCTTTACCGCCGTGGTGTTGATCGATGGCATTCGCCAGGGTCGCGGCACCGGTTCCTCTAAGAAGGAAGCCGAGGCAGCCGCCGCACTCGAGGCGCTCGACCGCATGGGTTACACCACCAACGGCGTGATTCTGAACAAGAAGCACGTGTAAGCGAGGAACCGTGTATCTCAAGTCCCTCACGCTCAAAGGGTTCAAGTCGTTTGCCGACCGCGCCCATATGACGTTTGAGCCGGGCCTGACCGTCATCGTCGGTCCCAACGGCTCGGGAAAATCGAACATCTCTGACTCCATCCTGTGGGTTCTGGGCGAGCAGAGCGCCAAGCAGCTGCGCGGCCAGGCCATGGAGGATGTCATCTTCTCGGGCTCGTCGGCTCGCAAGCCGGTGGGTGTCGCCGAGGTCACGCTGGTGCTCGATAACTCGGACCATATGCTGCCCGTCGATTTTGACGAGGTCGCCATCACCCGTCGCATGTATCGCTCGGGCGAAAGCGAGTACCTCATCAACTCGAGTCCGTGCCGCCTGATGGACATTCAGGACATCCTGCACGATTCGGGCCTGGGCAAGGATACGCATTCCATTATTAGCCAGGGCAAGCTCGACGCCATTTTGCAGAGCCGCCCCGAGGAGCGTCGCGCCCTCATCGAGGAGGCCGCCGGCATCTCCAAGCACAAGCGCCGCAAGGAGCGTGCGCTCAAAAAGATTAAGTCGATGGACGAGCACCTGACGCGTGCCCGCGACATCAATAAGGAAATCGCCCGTCAGCTGCGACCGCTGGAGCGTCAGGTCGATCGCGCGCGCAAGTACAAAGAGCTGTCCTCGCGCGCGAACGAGCTTACGCAGATGCTGGCCGTCGATGAGCTGCGTTCGCTGCAGTCGCAGTGGAACGATCTGGAGAGCCGCTCCAAGGAAGGTGCCGCCGAGCTGGAGCTTGCGCAGTACCGCTTGGGCGAAAAGGAGCGCGAGCTCGAGAAGCTTCAGGTCATGCTCGAGGAAAAGGGCCTGATTGTGGGCGACCTGGGCGAGCAGCGCCGTCATATGCAAGATGTGGTCGGCCGCATTAACTCCGACATGCGCCTGCTCGAGGAAAAGGGGCACAACATGGTGTCGCGCCTGTCTGACATGCGCGGGCAGATTTCGAGCTCCGAGCATCAGCGACGTCGCGTGGTCGAGGAGCTCGAGGACGCGCGTGCGCAGCTTGAGGAAGTGACCGGTGCGCACATGCAGACTCAGGAGGACGTTGACGCCGCTGGCCCTGCCGCCGCCGAGCTCCACGAGCGGCGCGTGGCGCTCGACAATCAGATATCGCAGCTTACGCGTGAGCAACGCGATGTGCAGCGCGTGGCCGATAACGCCGCGCTCGAGCTCGCCAAGGTGAAGGACTCGCTGAGCAATGCCGAGGTCGAGGACAACATGTATGCCTCGCGCCTGGAGCAGATTGACGAGCAGCTCGCGGAGGTCACGGCCTCGCTCGAGAGCCGTCGCGACCGCGCCGAGGAGCTTGAGGGTGCTCTTGAGGAAGCGCGCCAGGCTCAGGGCGATGCGCGTGAGGCCACCGAGGTCGCCCGTGCAGCCCTGAAGGACTTGCGTGCCCGCGAGAGCGAGGCGCGCAACAAGTTATCTGAGGTGCGCTCGGAGCTTTCCAGCCAAAAGAAACTCGATGCCCGCATGGCCGACAGCTCGCCGCTCGTGAGCCGTCTGGTGGGTGCGCTGGGCGACGATGTCTCTGGTCGTCTGGGCGACGTGCTCGAGGCCCCGCGCGAGCTTGAGGGCTTGGTTGAGCAATTGCTCGCCGGCGATATCGATGCGCTGCTGTTTGATGACGCCGCCACGCTTGAGCGTGCCGGTCGTGCGGCTCTGGACCAAAAGAAGGCCTCGGGCGAGGCGCTGCTGGTGGCGCGTGGCGTGAGCGGCTCTACCGCCGCTGAGGGCGCTGCCGGTACCCGCCTGGTTGATCGTCTGTCCGTGCGCGCAGGCTACGGACCCGTCGTCGAGGCCCTGCTCGGCGGCTATTACGTGGTCGATGACTTGGCTGCCGCGTTGGCCGCGCCTGTCGTTGACGGTGTGACCTACGTGACTCCCGATGGCGCTCGCGTAAGCTGTGGCGGCCTGGTGCGTGTGGGGCTCGATGCCGGCGAGGCCTCGGGTGCTCTGGAGCGCAAGCGTCGCATTCGCGAACTGGAGGGCCTGGAGCCCGATCTTGCTGCCGTGTTTGAGCATGTGTCGGATCAGGTCGTCGAGGCCAATGCGGCCGTCGAAGAGGCGCGTGCCGCTGAGGGCGATGCCGCCGGCGAGATCGCCCGTCTTGAGGGCGCGCGCCGCTCGCTGCTCTCCGAGATCGGCCGCTTGGAGCAAAGCGCCAACAATGCCGAGGTCGAGCGCGTGCGCATCTCCAAGCGCCGCGAGCAGGCCTCCGAAGCCGTTCGCGCCGCGCGCCCGCGCGTTGACGAGCTCACCCGTTCGCGTGACGCGGCTCGCGCGCAGGCAAGCGATCTGGGCTTGCAGATTGCCGAGGCCAACGACGAACTCGACCGCGTTCGCCGTGACGATTCCGAGGCTGCCGGCAAGCTCGCCGACGCCAAGGTTCGCCTAGCCCAGACGAGCGAACGCCTGCGTTCGCTGAAGGGCCGCGTGCCCGACCTGGAGCATCGTCTTGAGGGCATCGACCGTCGTATCCGCGGAACACGCCAGGCCTCGCGCTCGCTCGAGCTGCTGCGCCTGCGCGTCGACCCCATGCACGAGCGTTATTCGGCCCTGCTGGAGCGCGCGTCGGATTGGGCCGCGCGCCTGCGTGACCAGGCCTCTCTGGAGGAGGCGGACTCCGCTTCGCTCAAGAAGACCATCGAGGATGCCAAGGCAGAGGTTGCCCGCGCTAAGGAGCGAGTCGATACCGCCTCCGCCACGCAAAACGAGTTCAAGGTCGCGCGTGGCAAGCTCGAGGTGCAGGTCGAGGCTGCCATCAAGGCCATTACCGCCGATGGCACGACGGTGCTCGAGGAAGCGCTCATGCTTCCGGCGCCCACGGACCGCGATGCCGCCGAGCGCGAACTCAACCAGCTTGTGCGCCAGATCAACAACCTTGGTCCCGTTAACCAAGTTGCCATGGAGGAGTACGAGCAGCTCAAGCGCCGCGCCGACTACATCGAGGAGCAGCTGGCCGATCTGGAGAGCGCGCGCAAGGCGCTCACCAAGATCACGGTGGCCATTGATCGCAAGATGCGGAAGGCCTTCCTGGTGACGTTTGAGAAGGTCGACGCGAACTTCCGCGAGATCTTCGCTATGCTCTTCCCGGGCGGTCAGGCTCATCTGGAGATGACCGATCCCGAGCATCCGGCCGAGACGGGCATCGAGGTCGTGGCTCAACCGCGCGGCAAGCGCATCACCAAGATGATGCTCATGTCGGGCGGCGAGAAGAGCCTGACGGCGCTCGCCCTGCTCTTTGCCGTGTACCGCACGCGCACGGTACCGTTCTATGTGCTGGACGAGGTCGAGGCGGCGCTCGACGACGCCAACTTGTCCAAGCTCATCGGCGCCCTTGATGTACTGCGTTCCGATACGCAGCTCTTGGTCATTTCGCATCAGCGCCGTACTATGGAGGACGCTGATGTTCTCTACGGCGTGTCGATGCAAGCTGACGGCGTCAGTCGCGTCGTCTCGCAAAAACTCGATCGCGAAACCGGAAAGGTCGTGAATGCATAATGGGATTCTTTGACGCTCTCTCGCGCGGACTTGAGCGCAGTCGCGAGGCCCTCAACGAGGTCTTTTACTTTGGCGGCGAGGTCGACGAGGATTTTTGGGAGGACCTGGAGGACACCCTCGTTATGGGTGACATGGGTGCCCCGGTCGCCATTCAGGTCTCCGATGACCTACGCGATGCCGCGGCCAAGAAGAACCTCAAGACCGCTCCGCAGCTTCGTCGTGCCCTGGCCGAGCAGCTCGAGCAGCACTTTGTGCCCATCGAGCGCGATCCGTTTTCCGATACGCCGAGCTGCGTGCTGTTTGTGGGCATTAACGGTGCCGGCAAGACCACGACGGTCGGTAAGATTGCGAGCGCCATGGCCGCCCGCGGCAAGAACGTCGTGATCGGTTCGGCCGATACCTTCCGTGCTGCCGCTATCGAGCAGCTCGATGTGTGGGGCCAGCGCGCTGGCGTCCCCGTCATCAAGCGCGACCGCGGCTCCGACCCGGCAAGTGTTTG
>USMA01000073.1 GCA_900555765.1 uncultured Collinsella sp. | reverse complement strand
CGCGGTAGCGGCGCCGGGGTCGAGCGTGGAGTGGGTCACAAAGACGGACTCCTCCTGGAAGTACGGGAACACCTGGGCAACCATGCACCAAATGGCCAGCGTAAAGGCGCGGTTCTGGATCCAGCCGCCCTTGTTCCAGATAAAGGCGGCGACGGTGGGCGCCAACAGCAGCGCAAAGCCGCAGAACCAGGAATGGGTGGGCAGGCAGTTGTAGGTGTAGCAGAAGTTCCAGATGTCGTAGGCGATGATGTAGACCCAGGTCATGTCGGGCCACAGCATGTCGGTTTGATCCTCGGAGGCGTAGACGCTCCACCAACCGGTCATGCAGAAGATGTTGATGACACCGGCGATGCCGTTGAACACGTTGTTCCAGCCGGCCAGCTGCGTAGCACCTTCGGAGGTGACCCAGGTGGACTCGCCCAGGACAAAGAAGTGGTAGGCGCTCTCGAAGTCGGACACGACGGCAATCATGATGTTGATGGCGACGATCACAAACGGCCACGCACGGAACCAATGCGCCTTGCCGATCTTTCCCCACTGGTACTTAATGGCAATGAAGCCCCAGCAACCGGCGAGCGCCGCGTATACCTTGGCGTAGTGGACCAGCTGTTCTGGTACACATGGGTGGGGTTGGTGAGCGCCCACTCGGCACCCTGCGAAACGCCGATGGCGATGGCGACGCAGTAGATGGTCATGGCCAGCGGAGCCACGCCAAAGATGATTGCCGCGCCCAGCTTAGTGCGGCGGCCGACCTCGTTGAGCACGATCAGGCCAATAAAGACCATGGCCCAGCCGGCCCAGTGGATAAGGGTATCGCTACCCCAAACATCGAACAGCATGCTGCTCTCCTTTCACACGCCCGCGGCCCCTCTTCTGATCGCGGGCAGTTTGGCCAAATGTCGTCAGTTCTGGGGCTTGCGCTCCGGATACTTGGCGGTATAGCCCTCGATGTGGAGTGTCGAGGCGATGATTTCCTTGACCGTTTCGTCGGGCACATCGGGGTGCGTGCGGATATACATCAAAAGACCCATGATGAGGGTGTAGAACGTCTCGTAGACATGGTCGATGCGTAGCTCATGATGGGCGACAAAATCCACTACGGTGGTGTCGCAGATATACTGCGCCACGCGCTGGACCACGTTGTGCAAAAAGCCGCCGTAGAGCGCGCCGCTGCTCGAGGTAAGCGTGCTCGGCAGCTCGTGGCCGCTGGCGACCAGGCGCTTAAAGAGCGGGGCGACGGTGTCGAGCGCGCCCTCGATATCACCGACGGTGCGGTCGGCGTTCCACCGCTCGAGTTCGGAGATAAAGCCGTCGATCGCCTCGTCCATAACAGCGGTGACGGCGGCGTCCATGTCGGCGAAGTAATGGTAGAACAATGAACGCGTGCAGCCGGCTCGCTTGGTCACGGCCGATACCGATAGGTGGGACACGCCCAGCTCGGAGCTTACGGTGCGCACGGCATCGAGGATCTCGCGACGGCGTTCGTCGCCCGTCAGGCGCTTTGCCGCGCTATCGGATGCGGGGACGGCATCGACCACAGAGGTACCTGCTGTGTTGTTGCCCATGTTTTGCCGCCTTTCATCCTCTTTTGCCTGACCGTTCGCCTAACAGTCTTGAATATTGTTGACGGTTCGTCAATACTATTTTTGACACAATGTCAACAATGGCGGGTGAACGGCATGGGGCATGCCCGGCCTGCAAAAAAAGAGGGGCGCTGCGGCCTCGTCGGGCTGTGGCAAGAGAAGGGACAACCATGATTCTCAACGGACCGGGGATTAGCTACACCGAGCCCGACATCGGTTCGGAGTTCGTGCCGCCGCTGCCGGAGCATCCGCGCGAGGCCATCGTCAAGCTGTGCGAGCACTGCACCAACCGTCTGCTGCATCGCGATGAGCTGCTGGGCTACGAGTACTGGTCGTTTGCCGAGGACGCGACTGACGAGCAGGCCGAAGTGCTCTGCAATATGAAGATGCGCCATCCCTATACGCTGCCCGAGATGGTCAAGCTCACCGGCATGACCGAAGCCGATATCGAGAAGATGCTCGACGATATGAGCTACACGGGCCTGCTCGAGTACAACTGGGAAAACCCCGAGCGCGCCAAGCAGTGGGTGCTGCCCATGCTGGTGCCGGGTTCCGCCGAGTTCCTCAACATGCGCGTGAGCCAGCTCGACGAGCACCCGGTCTATGCCAAGTTCTTTGAGCAGGCGTCCATGGGGCCGCGGTCCTAGGCTACGCCGATGGTGCCGCCCGGTGGCGCCGGCATCGGCATGCACGTCATTCCGGTCGAGAAGGCCATCGACGCCGCGAGCACCTCGGTGCCGATCGAGCATATCGAGCACTGGCTCGACAAATACGATGGCAAATATGCCGCCAGCACCTGCAGCTGCCGCGCGAGCCGTCGCGTGATGGGTGAGGGCTGCGCCGACGACCCCGCCGACTGGTGCATTGCCGTGGGCGATATGGCCGACTATGTGGTTGAGACCGACCGCGGCCATTACGTGACGCGCGACGAGGTCTACGACATCCTGCGCCAGGCCGAGGACAACGGCTTTGTGCACCAGATCACCAATATCGACGGCGAGAACAAGATCTTCGCTATCTGCAACTGCAACGTCAACGTGTGTTATGCCCTGCGCACCTCTCAGCTGTTCAACACGCCCAACCTGTCACGCTCGGCCTATGTCGCCAAGGTCGAGAAGGACAAGTGCGTGGCCTGCGGTCGCTGCGTTGAGGTGTGTCCGGCCGGCGCCGCCAAACTGGGCCAGAAGCTCTGTAGCAAAAAGGCCGGTGGACAGGTGCCCGAGTATCCGCGCCAGGAGCTGCCCGATGCCACCAAGTGGGACCACACCAAGTGGTCGCCCAACTACCGCAACGACAACCGCATCGAGACGCACGAGTCCGGCACCGCTCCCTGCAAGACGGCCTGCCCCGCGCACGTTGCCGTTCAGGGCTATTTGAAGCTCGCGGCGCAGGGTCGCTATGACGAGGCCCTAGCACTCAATAAGCGCGAGAACACGCTGCCCGCTATCTGCGGCCGTGTGTGAAACCGCCGCTGTGCGGAAGCCTGCACCCGCGGCCGAGTGGACGCCGCCGTGGCCATCGACGAGGTCAAGAAGTTCATCGCCCAGCGCGATCTGGATGCCGCGACCCGCTATGTCCCACCTGTGGTGACCCCAACGCGTGCCGGCGGCTTCGACCAGAAGATCGCCATCATCGGCGCCGGTCCGGCCGGTCTGTCCTGCGCCTTTTATCTGGCCGAGAAGGGCTACAGGCCCGTCGTGTTCGAGAAGAACGAGCACCCGGGCGGCATGCTTACCTACGGCATTCCCAGCTTTAAGCTGCAGAAGGATGTTATCGAGGCCGAGGTCGAGGTCATTCGCCTGATGGGTGCCGAGTTCCGCTATGGCGTGGAAGTCGGTCGCGACGTGACGCTCGACGAGCTGCGCGCGCAGGGCTTTAAGGCCTTCTACGTTGCCATTGGCTGCCAGGGCGGCCGCCTTGCCGGCATTCCGGGCGAGGATGCCGAGGACGTGACCGTAGCCGTCGACTTTTTGCGCGAGGTCAACAGTGGCAAGATCGACGCGTTGCCCGGCCGCACCATTGTGGTGGGCGGCGGCAACGTGGCTATCGACGTTGCCCGCAACGCCTGCCGTCTGGGTTCTGAGCACGTTGAGATGTTCTGCCTGGAGAGCGAGGCCCAGATGCCCGCCAGCGAGGAAGAACGTCGCGAGGCCGTTGAGGACGGCGCGCACATCAGCTGCGGCTGGGGCCCCAAGGAGATTCACTTGGACGAGGCCGGTCGTGTCTGCGGTATCACCTTCAAGCGCTGCACGCGTGTCTTTGACGACGAGGGCCGTTTTGCGCCCGAGTACGACGAGAACGACCTGCGCCGTGTCGATGCCGACCGTGTCGTCATGTCGATTGGCCAGTCCATTGTGTGGGGCGACCTGCTGGCTGGCTCCAAAGTGGAGCTCGGCCGCGGCCAGGGCGCCCTTGCCGATCCCCAGACCTACCAGACCGCCGAGCCAGACATCTTTGTGGGCGGCGACGTCTACACCGGCCCCAGCTTTGCCATCGACGCCATCGCCGCCGGCCACGAGGCCGCGGTGTCCATCCATCGCTTTGTGCAGCCGGGCTCCACGCTCACCATCGGCCGCAACCAGCGCCGCTACACCTCGCTCGACCGCGACGATGCCGTGATCGAAAGCTACGACAACGCGAGCCGCGAGGTTGCCCACGTGGACCGCGAGCGCGAGAAGGCTGCACCGTTTAGCGAGTATGTTGAGACCTTTTCCGAGGAGCAGGTGCGCGCCGAGACCGCCCGCTGCCTGGGCTGCGGCGCCTCGATCGTCGACCCCAACAAGTGCATCGGCTGTGGCCTGTGCACCACCAAGTGCGCGTTCGACGCCATCCATCTGGATCGCGACCGCCCCGAGTGCTCCACGATGGTCAAATACGAGCAAAAGCTCCCAAGCCTCGGCAAGTACGCGCTCAAGCGCGCCATCAAGATCAAATTCGGGAAGAAGTAAGAAACGCAACAAGCAGGAGAACGGCGCAGAGAGCGGTTGGACAGCGAGCGAGTCCCAGGCGTGGCGAGGTGCCTTGAAAGAGGCGGGCATAGGGCTTTTGCCCATGCCCGACGATTGAAAGGCAGATCGCCCGTCTGGGGCTCGCGCAGCGTCAAGCCGACCGCCGTTCGGTAGAACGGCGGAAGGAATAAAAAGTGCACGAGCTCGGGATTGTGTATCACATCATTCGCGATGTTGAGAACGTGGCGCGCGCCAATGGCGTGCGTCGCGTTTCGAGCGTCACGCTGCTGCTGGGCGAGGTCTCGGGCGTCGTTCCCGACTTGCTGCTCGACGCTTGGCGCTGGGCGGCGGATAAAAAGCCTATCACGCAGGGCGCGGAGCTTATCGTGGAGCCTGTCGAGGCCGTGACGCATTGCGAGGCGTGCGGCCGCGACTACGCGACGGTCGAGCACGGCAAGACCTGTCCCCATTGCGGTAGCGGCGAGCCCTATTTGCTGCAGGGCCAAGAGGTCATGATCAAGCAGATCGAGACCCCCGACGAGGACCCGGCAGACGCTGCTCCTGACGGCCTCTCCGACGTCCCCGATGCCGTTGACGCCGCCAACCCTCTCCACATCGCCTAACATCCAATGACTGCATGGGCTAGAGTTCTAAACATATTTACTTCGGTTAGTCAAGTCATGTCTGTTTAAACAAAATGGCGGCACGCAGGCGCATTGGGATCCACCTAAAAGAGGTCTTAACGAACAGTGCACCTTTATATGTCTTTAAAAGCAATCAGCAAATCACGTTTTAGCAGGCAATAAGCTGTAAACCGGAAACGTAATCAATTTGTAACAAACTTAGACGTTTAAACAAATAATGCAACCTTTTGCGAATTTAGCTATAATTCCACAATCCAAACAGGTATACTCCTTTCATGTCGTGTAGGAAATACGTAGACAAAAAGGAGGTTATGTGATGGTAAGTATTGTTCTTGCTAGCCACGGGGACTTGGCAGCTGGAATCAAGCAGACGGGCTCGATGGTCTTTGGCGATCAGCCGTCTGTTGCCGTGGTCTCGCTCGAGCCGAGCATGGGCCCCGACGACTTCCGTGCCAAGGTCGAGGAAGCAATCGCTTCCTTCGAAGACCAGGAGCAGGTGCTCTTCCTCGTTGATCTGTGGGGCGGCACGCCGTTCAACCAGATCAGCGGGCTCATCGAGGGCCACGATTCCTGGGCTATCGTCACCGGTGGCAACCTGCCTATGCTCATCGAGGCATATTCGCAGCGCTTTGACGCAAAGAACACTGCACATGCGATCGCAAAACATCTCGTGACTGAGGCTAAGG
>USMA01000072.1 GCA_900555765.1 uncultured Collinsella sp. | reverse complement strand
TGACTTTTTTGAAAATCAGTCAATTTGGCCTAATTTAGTCCAACCCGTGAAGGACCTGTGAAGCCGACCGCTGTACACGAAGGGCAAAACGCCGCGAGCGGTAGCCGTCAACCGTTGGCAGATTCTACCGCGAAAACGATAGCACCAGGCAACACAATCGAAGTATCAATGATTGCGTAGATATCGAGGCACCATGGACGAAGAGCTTGATTACCTATGGGAGACCCTGGGGCTCGAGATCACTGCCGACCTTTGGCCTGAACGGGACAAAATCCATCCTACACTGCGCCCCGCCATCACGGTGATGCAGGCAAAATACCGCCGCGCCTCGTTTTTGATCATGCGGACGACATGGCACGCAGGGCTCCCCGACCTCAAGCGCATCCAGGCAAGCTTGGTCGAGCTGTCCGGCATGCCGACCGTCATATCCGAGGCGCATCTGGAGCAGCGCCAGCGCGAGCGACTGCAACAGCAGCGGATTCCCTTTATCTGCCCCGGCGTTCAGGCATATCTGCCCTTTATGGACGAGGAGTACTGGAGCGGCAAGCCCAACAAGCACGTAAAGGTCTACGATCCGCACGAATGGGCGCAGCTGGCGGACTGACTGAGGCAGGCCCGCCGGCGGAAAGTGCGTCCCAGATCTCAAGCTCAAACTGGTCCCCACTTTCCCGTCGAGCCCTCAAACGGAAACCGTGTCCCACAATCGAAGCTCAGAATGGGACGTGCTTTCCGCAACCGGCCACTTTGGGAAAGTGCATCCCATTCTGGAAGCGAATTCCGGGTCGCACTTTCCGCAGCCGCTACAGCAACGCTTCAGCCCAAGCCGCTTCCCTAAAGCCGGGAATCGCAAAGTCGTCGCCCACCAGCAGCGGACGCTTGACCAGCATGCCGTCGGTCGCCAGCAGCTCGTAGCACTCCCGATCCGTCATGCCCGCATCCAGACGCGCCTTCAGGCCCAGCTCTCGATATTTCATGCCCGACGAATTAAAGAAGCGTCGCACCGGCAGCCCCGAACGAGCAATCCAGGTCGCAAGTTCATCGGCCGCGGGATTGTCCGTAACGATATCGCGGTCGATATACTCAACCCCATGTTCGTCCAGCCATGCCTTGGCCTTTTTACAGGTCGAGCACTTGGGATATTCAACAAACAGTACGGTCATGGGAATCCTCCGAATATAGATCGGCCAACGCAGGTGCGCACCATACGAGGCGCCTTAGCATGATGGGCCAATTGTAGCCCACGGGTCACACGCTAAACGAACCGTACCCCGAATCCGCGTTTGATGAACGGCAGCAGCTCCATTGCCTCGGGCGTGATATGGCCCGCAACGTTCATGCGCTTGTCACCGGGAAGATCGACCCGCGCAATCTCAAGCTCGCCTTCGTAGCGCCCATAGCCGCTATTGCTCACAGCGATCGACCCCGTCTTTCGCGGCAGGCCGGCACCGGTATCCGTCGGCACGGAATCCGGCTTAAGCGTCGTGCGCGACTCCTGAGACCTAAAGATGAGGGTACTCGAATCGGGCCGGTCGTGATGAATCTGCCCGCGCACATAGGCATAGCCGGGGTCAAGCTCGCATTGCAAATCCACGGATCCGGCGGAAACTTGAGCAAACTGCGCCCAGCCCGCATCGGAAAGATCGGGGTCGCCGACCAACACAATGTCGCAATCGGCGCCATGTGCAAGCTCAAGCATGTTGAAGGCAACCTTTGACGCGCGACCGCGCTGCTCCTCAACCGTCGGCAGTCCTTCGAATACCGGCCCGCGAACGTTGGCATCACCCGGCACAAAAGCCATGATTTCGAAGCCAAGCGCCGCAAGACGAAGATTCGTCCGAGCAATGTCTTCCAGAGCTAAACCGGTATAAGGCGTGGGATAAAAATTGTGGCAGGCGGCAAAACGAGTCACATCGGCACCGGCTTCTCGCCACGATGCGATTTCATCAGAACTCACCGTCGATGCATTGACCACAATGTGAAATACACCGGACAACTCCGCGACCCGCTGGGCGCTAAAGCCATAGTCCAAACGAAGGTATTCGAGCCCCAGGTCACGCAGATCCTCGATACGCTCAAGCCCGAGCAAATCGCACGTGCGCGGCCCCACATCGGCAATGAGTGCAACGCCGCGGGCGGAAAGCAGCGACAGCTCCCCCATCCTCGGGAATATGCAGCGAGGTAAACGCATAGCGCGCACCCGCCGCGGCACCACGCTCAATCGTCCGCTCAATATCCTGCAGAGGGCTGGAAAGATAAATCGAAATACCCGTTTTCACGCTTCAACGCTCCTTTAAAAAAGGCCGGCGGAGCAGTTAGCCCCGCCGGCACAACCATAGCATCAAGAGATCTGCCGCGCGCCGCGAACCCCGAGCAACACGGCTCGCGATATCAAACTACTCGCCAAAGAACTCATTGATCTTCTGCTCGTCAACGCCAAAGAACCACGTCAGGACAAAGCCGGCGGCATAGGCAAGCAGCATAGCGGCAACGTAGCCGAGCTGCTGGCCAGGAACGACGATCAGCAGGCCACACAGACCGGAAACGCCCTGAGAAACCGTGCCGATGTGAAGCAGCGCCGCGAGCGCGCCGCCAAATCCGGCACCCAGGCAGGCCGTCACAAACGGACGAACGAGCGGCAGCGTAACAGCATACATCAGAGGTTCGCCCACACCCAGGATTCCAACGGGAATGGACTCTGCGACGTACTTCTTGAGCTTGGCGTTCTTGGTCTTAAAGTACAGCGCCAAACCGGCACCGACCTGGCCGCCGCCAGCCATCATAAGGATGGGAAGCAGGTAATTGATACCCTTGGTAGCGCCGTCGGGATCGTTGAGCATAGCGTGAATCGGCGTGAGCGCCTGATGCAGGCCGACGGACACCAGCGGCAAGAAGCCTGCCGACAGGATATAGCCGCCCAGGACGCCCAGCTTCTCGAAGATAAAGGTTAAAACGCTAAAGATGGCAGTCGTCAGCCATGCGCCAACCGGCTGGATGACGAGCATCAGAGCAAAGGCGCCGATGATGAGCACCAGCAGCGGGGACAAGAACGTGTCGAGTGCGTTGGGCATAACCTTGCGAATCTGACGCTCCATCCAGGCAAAAAATGCGCCAGCGATGAGAGCCGCGATCATGCCGCCCGCTGCGGGGTTGTACTGCGCACTGGTGAGCGGCAGCAGAATGGCAGTGGCAGGATCAGCCGCGCCAGGCGCAAGCAGGGGCATGGCGCTGTTGGCGATACACATCATGCCGGCGATGCCGCCCAGCGCAGCAGAGCCACCAAACTCACGTGCCGCGTTATAGCCCACCAAGATGGGCAGATAGGCAAACAGGGCCCAGCCCATGGAACGAATGCCCTGGTACCACCACTCGCCTGCAAGCGCACCTGCCGTCGAGACGTTAATGACGTTGCAGATACCGTTGATGAGGCCAGCCGCAATGATGCCGGGAAGCAGGGCGACGAAGACGTTGGAAATCTTCTTAAGGAAGGCCTGAACCGGTTTGGACTCGTACTTGGCCTTCTGCGCGGCTTTGTTTGTGGCCGCAGCGTCAACCACGCTCTCATCAGCAACGCCTTTCGCAAGGCCGGTGAGCTTGGAGAACTCCTCGAGCACCTTATTCACCTTGCCCGGACCCAGCACGATCTGCATCGTGTCGTCCTCGACCAGGCCCATCACGCCGTCGAGTGCCTTAATACCCTCCGTGTCGACGTTGCCCGTGTCTTTGACGGTCACGCGCAGGCGCGTCATGCACGCCGCGTTTGCGAGCACGTTGTCTTTACCGCCCAAAAGGTCCAACAGCTTTTGGGCCAGCTCTTTGTTCGTCATAACTCCTCCTTGTATTGGGCATCTCGTCTGGATGTCATATCAGCTCACGCCGCGCACCTATTGGGCGTCGGCATTGCTCTTCTCATGGCCACTCACCGCAGCACGGACATGGCCTCGTGCCCGCTCAAGAGCCACCGCAGCCTGCTCGGCATCGCAGTCCAGCAGTATCGAGACAATAGCGGTTTTTACATGGCCGCCGGCATCTGCAAGCGCCTGAACAGCGCGCTCGCGCGTGCAGCCGGTCGCCTCCATCACGATGTTCTGGCCGCGCACCACCAACTTCTCGTTCGTCTGCTGCACATCGACCATCAGGTTTTGGTATACCTTGCCGATCTTGACCATGGCACCGGTCGAAATCATGTTGAGAATGAGCTTTTGAACCGTTCCCGCCTTGAGCCTCGTTGAGCCGGTCAGCACCTCGGGACCGGGCACGGGCTCAATGGCAAGATCTGCGCTCTCCCCGATCTTCGACCCTTGGTTGCAGGCAATTGCAATGGTCTTGCACCCAGCTGCCTTGGCGTACGCAAGGCCGCCCACCACATAAGGAGTACGACCGCTTGCCGCCAGGCCAACGACAAGATCCTTGTCCGAGAGTCCACGCTCTCGCAGGTCGCTCGCGCCAAGCTCCTCGCTGTCTTCGGCACCTTCGACAGCCTTGATAAACGCCGTCTCGCCTCCGGCAATGAGCCCGACAATCAGGTCGGGTGACACGCCAAACGTGGGCGGACACTCCGAAGCGTCGAGTACGCCCAGACGACCGCTGGTGCCTGCGCCCATGTAAAAGACGCGCCCGCCGCGCTCGAGTGCCTCAGCAGCCCAGTCGATTGCTGTGGCAACCTGGGGCAACACTTTCGTGACCGACTGGACGGCACGAAGATCCTCATCGTTCATCGTCGTGACGATTTGCAGCGATGTCATCGTATCGAGGTCCATTGACCTTTGATTACGCTGTTCGGTCGTGAATTTTGTTAAATCGAGCATTTCATTCACCTCATCTTTCCTGTTTCTCGATGTAGTTTTGCTTAATGACATGCGTCGCCCGTTCATAGTCACTGGCAACGTAAGCAGCGTACAGGGCATCGACAACCATAAGCTGGGCCATACGCGAAGCCATGGCACCGCTGCGGACCAAGGGTTCACTCGCAGCGACGCCGAGCACGGCATCGGCCATGGTGGCAAGCTTGGATGATCCATCTACTTTGGTAACGGCCACGACGGGACAGTTGTGACGTTGAGCCTCGGCGGTGCAGTCCAGCACCTCTTGCGTCAAGCCCGAGTAGCTAAAGGCGATTGCCATATCGCCCTCATGCATGTTCTTGGCACACAAGAGCTGATCATGCCAGTCGTCGTACAGATGGCACTCTTTGTCGACACGCATGAGCTTTTGCGCCAGATCGTGCGCGACCAAACGAGAGGCACCAATACCGAACAGATTGACCGCACATGCCCGCTTAAGACGGGCCGCACATCGCTCCAAGACGGTGTAATCGAGCGTTCGCGCCGTCGCCTCGATCGTACGCACGTTGCTTTTCATCACCTTCCCCACGATACGTTCGACGCTGTCATCCATGGAGATGTCCTCGAGGGCTACGTCTTTCTTGTCACCTAAGAGCGCCAGCTCGGCAATCAGTTCGCGCTGGAACTCCTTGTAGCCCGCAAAACCCAAACGCTTGCAAAAGCGCAAAATGCTCGAGGGCGAGGAGAACGTGACATCGGCAAGACCGCGGACGGACAACCCGACCACCTCGTGCGGATGAGCGCTTACATATGCGATGACATTGCGTTCCGCCGGGCTCGCGCTGAGCTCACGCTCGCGAAGCCGCAAAAGCAATCCGTTTGCCATCTCAAACACCTCCGTTGAGAAGAATTAAAGCCCAACGAACGCTTCGTACCGGATACAAACAGCTTTTGCGGTACATTGTGCCGCATCGTGGCGCACAAAGGGCGAGCGTTCTACCGCTCGCCCCTCAAATCCGACCGCTCGGAAATACGCACGACACAAAATAATTCAACGAGGCCGCATTATCAGAAACGGGTTTGTTACCGGCTAGC
>USMA01000071.1 GCA_900555765.1 uncultured Collinsella sp. | reverse complement strand
GCTTCAGATGCAAATATGTTTCTGCCGGTCGAGGATGAGATGGCAATCCGTGACGCCGTCGCTGCCTATCTCGAGCGCGAAGGCTACTGGGTTGTGGGCGTCGGCGACGGCCAGTCCGCGATCGAGGAGTTCGAGAAGCATCAGTTCGACTTGGTCGTGCTCGACCTTATGCTCCCCAAGATCCCCGGCGAGCGCGTTTGCCGCACCATTCGCGATACCTCGGATGTTCCCATCATCATGCTGACGGCTAAGGGCGAGATCGAGGACCGTATTATCGGTCTTGAGCTCGGCGCCGACGACTATCTGATTAAGCCGTTCTCGCCGCGCGAGCTCGTCGCCCGCGTTCGCGCTCTATTCCGCCGTGCCCATCAGGCCGACGAGCCCGCCGTCGAGGTGCTCGACTTCGGCGATCTGGTCATCGATATTTCGGGCCACAAGATCTTGGTCGAGGGCAAGGAAGTCGATCTGACGGCTTCCGAGTTCAAGCTGCTCACTACGCTTGCCCGTCATCCCGGCCGTGTGTATAACCGCATGGAGCTGGTCGAGAAAGTGCTCGGGTATGACTTTGAGGGCTATGAGCGCACCATCGATAGCCACGTGAAGAATCTTCGTGCCAAGCTGGGCGATGATCCCAAGAAGCCCAAGTGGCTCTACACCGTCCATGGTGTCGGCTATCGCTTCGAGGCTCCGGCCAAGACCGATAAGTCGGACGAGAAATAGGGAAATCACATATGACACCTGCGCGCTTTGAAATCGGACAAAAGCACAAGCAGGAGAGCGAGGCGGGTTCCAAGGCTAGTTGGAACACGCCTCGTTCCGATTCACGGCCAACGATGAGCTATCCCTCGCGCATGGCACTTGCTTTTGCTCTGACATCGCTCATGACGGTATTGGTGCTGGTGGGCGTTGTCTCTGTTGTGTGGGGCACGGTCTTTTCGGATTACACACGCTCCAATATCGTCGAAATCGCAAATTCCGCTGCCGAGAAGTTGGCGACCTCATATGAGGAAAACGGCTCTTGGACCGCGGGAGAACTGCGCACGGTCGCAACGTCGAGTTTGGTTTCCGACGATCTGGGCATGCAGGTCGTCAATAAAAAGGGCATGATCGTTTATGACGATTCCTGGCCCTCGGCAAGCGCCACCGCCGATGTACGCGAAAACCAGGCTACGACCGACGACACGAGCGGCAAGAGAGCATCGCATAGCCCGGTCTCGTCTGCTCCAACCGACTCCGATAGCGTTGCTAACGTCGAGATTGTAACGTCTTCCGGCGAGCATGTCGGACAGGTAAAGCTGTGGGCCATCGGCTCCGACGCTCTGCTCACCAAGGCGGACTCTGCGTTTAGGGAGAAGACCTTTAACGCCATGGCCCTCGCCGCGGTTGTTGCAATCTGCATTTCGGTCGTTATCGGATCGCTCGTGTCGCGCATGCTCACCAAGCCGATTCATCGCATCACCAGTACCGCAAAGCAAATCCGTGACGGCGACCTGTCGGCTCGCACGGGACTGCGCGGTGATGACGAGATCGATCAGCTGGGTGAGACCTTCGATGAGATGGCCACTTCGCTCGAGAAGGATATGAAACATGAGAAACGCCTGACCTCAGACGTTGCACACGAGCTTCGCACGCCGCTTATGGCCATGCTCGCAACGGTCGAGGCCATGCAGGATGGCGTGTACCCCACCGACGATGAGCATTTGGAGACCGTTGCTTCCGAGACGCGTCGCCTAGCTCGTCTGGTGCAGCAGATGCTCGACCTGTCGCGCATGGAAAACAGCACGGCTCCGCTCAACCTTGAGCCGGTGGACATGGTTCCTTTCGTGCGTTCCATCGTCAATGCCCAGGAGCGTCTGTTCGTCGACCGCGATCTGCGC
The DNA here is from genome assembly GCA_900555765.1 of uncultured Collinsella sp. Classification (GTDB taxonomy): domain Bacteria; phylum Actinomycetota; class Coriobacteriia; order Coriobacteriales; family Coriobacteriaceae; genus Collinsella. The sequence continues at coordinate 4,013 of USMA01000071.1, read as the reverse complement.
CTGCGCTTTGCTGACGAGACCCAGGGTCACGACGATGTCGTCGAGGCCGATCCCGACATGATCACGCAATGCGTCATCAACCTCATGAGTAACGCCATGCGCTACACCCCCGAGGGCGGTTGGGTCGTGGTGTCGGTGCTCAGTGACCGCAAGCACGTCAGCATTGCCGTTTCTGATACCGGCATCGGTATTGCCAAGGACGATCTGTCGCGCATCTTCGGGCGGTTTTGGCGCGCCGATGCCAGCCGCGCCCGCGAAGCTGGCGGCCTGGGCGTTGGCCTCGCCGTGACCAAGCAGATCGTCGAGCGTCACCATGGCTACATATCCGTGGAGTCGGAGCTTGGAAAGGGTACGACTTTTACAATTCATCTGCCCCGCGAGCACACGGCAGACGCGGCATCTACTACAATGGAGCACTAGCTTTTCGCTATTCGGTGAAGGAGGGGCCGCGTCCCTGCCGCTCCGAGTTTGCGAAAACATGCGGGAAAGAACCCGCATTTCTGTCGTATTTAGGTAAGGAGTGACTCACGTGACAACGATGGAGCGTCGTCCGGATTCCCGTGGCAAGGTTCGTGATATTTACGATGCCGGTGAAAACCTGCTGATGGTCGCCACCGACCGCATTTCTGCGTTCGACTTCATTCTTCCCGACGAGATTCCGTTTAAGGGAGAGGTACTCAATCGCATCTCGGCATTCTGGTTCGATAAGTTTGCCGACATCGTTCCCAACCATCTCGTTTCCATCGACCCGGCGGATTTCCCCGAGGAGTTTGCTGAGTATCGTGACTACCTCGCTGGCCGCGCCATGCTGGTTAAGAAGGCCCAGACGATTCCTATCGAGTGCATCGTCCGCGGCTATTTGACCGGTTCGGGCAAGAAGACCTACGACGAGAACGGCACCGTCTGCGGCATCCAGCTGCCTGAGGGCCTGACCGAGGCTTCCAAGCTTCCTGAGCCGCTGTTCACGCCGTCCACGAAGGCCGAGATCGGTGACCACGACGAGAACATCTCGTTCGAGCGTTGCTGCGAGATCGTGGGCGAGGACATCGCCACGCAGATTCGTGACCTTTCCCTCAAGATCTACAAGGCCGCTGCCGAGTACGCCGCGACCCGTGGCATCATCATCGCCGACACTAAGTTTGAGTTTGGTGTCATAGATGGCAAGGTCACGCTGATCGACGAGTGCCTCACGCCCGACTCCAGCCGTTTCTGGCCTGCCGCCAGCTACGAGGAGGGCAAGATTCAGCCCAGCTACGACAAGCAATTCGTCCGCAATTGGCTCAAGGCCAACTGGGATATGACGGGGGAGACCCCGCACCTGCCCGCCGAGGTCATCGATGGCACGTCCGAGCGCTATCGCGAGGCCTTCCAGATCATCACGGGCTCCCAGTTCACAAGCATGAAGGAGAACGCATAAGTGAGTACCCGTAGCGCCACGAACAAGCGCACGCAATCCCACGAGGTTACCGGGGTTGCGCGCAAGTCCGCCGCATCTGCTAAACCCGCCCGCCAGGCAGCGAGCTCCGTTCGCGTCGTGCCGGCTTCGTCTAAAGCTCGCCGCAAAGAGCTCGAGAAGGGTGAAAACCTGGAAGGCCTTTCCAAGGAGGAGAAGCGCGCCCGCAAGGCCCAACAGCGTGCTCGCGAGGATCGTATCTACACGGTGTCGAATATTCTCCTCAAGCAGGACGAGGACTACACCAAGCGCCGTCGTATCTGGTGGGCCGTGCTCGCCATCGGCATGGTACTCGTCGTGGCAATTTGGGCTTCGCTCTACTTCGCTCCCGGCGGCACGGTGTCCAGTCCCGTCCAGATGGTCGGCATCGTTTTGTCCTATGTCATCATTCTGGGTGATTTTATCTACGACTTCGTTCGTATTCGTCCCCTGCGCAACATGTACCGCACGCAGGCCGAGGGCATGTCCGAGAACAAGCTCAACGCTCTTATCGAACGCTCGGCTGCCGAGGAGGACAAGAAGGACTCCAAGAAGAAGTAGCGTTTGTATCCATACATATCGCTAAGATATAAGGCGCGGCGTTTTTGCGGCGCGCCTTTTTACTGTTCTATAGATAGATGGAGTGGCACATGATTCGAGCTGCCCTGACGGTCGAAGAGGCTCTGGAGGGCATGAAGGCCCTGGAGCCCAAGATTAAAAACTACGCGCGCCTGGTCGTCCGCAAGGGCGTAAACGTCAAGCCCGGCCAGGAGGTCGTCGTTCAGTCTCCGGTCGAGTGCGCGCCGTTTGCGCGCGTGGTGGTCGCGGAGGCCTATGCTGCCGGCGCCGGCCACGTGACGGTCATTTGGGCCGATGATGCCGTGACGAGGCTCACGTACGAGCATGTCGAGAAAAGCTATATTGAGCAGACACCCGAGTGGAAGCGCATGCAGCTGGATTCCTTGGCCCAGGATGGTGCCTGCTTTGTCTTTATCGAGGGTGCGGATCCTGCGGCCCTCAAAGGCATCGATCCAGCCAAGCCGGCCGCGGCATCAAAGGCGAGGAATACGCAGTGCAAAGTTTTCCGCCGTGGACTGGATTACAACATCAATCCGTGGTGCATCGCCGGCGCTCCGGTCGTGGCTTGGGCGCACGAGGTGTTCCCGGGAGACGCCGATGAGGTTGCAATCTATAAGCTGTGGAATGCGATTCTGCACACCGCGCGCGCCGATGGCCAGGACCCAGAGAGCGACTGGGAGCTCCATGACGCCGCATTCGAAAAGAACCTGCGTTTCCTGAACGACAATCGTTTCGCCTGCCTGCATTACACCGCGGCAAATGGAACCGATCTGACGATTGGCATGACGAAGGGTCACGAGTGGGCCGGCGGCAAGGGCAAGACGCCCGATGGGCACCCCTTCTTCCCCAACATTCCCACCGAGGAAGTCTTCACTTCGCCCGATCGCATGCGCGCCGACGGTATCGTGTACTCGGCCATGCCGCTCATCCACCACGGCAATAAGGTCGACGATTTTTGGATTAAATTCGAGGGCGGCCGCGTGGTGGACTACGACGCCCGCGTGGGCAAGGCAACGCTCGCAAGTATCATCGATACTGACGAGGGCGCTGCTCACCTGGGAGAGGTCGCGCTCATTTCCAAGAACACGCCGATCCGCGAAAGTGGTGTACTGTTCTACGATACGCTCTATGACGAGAACGCTAGCTGCCATCTCGCGCTAGGTGTCGGTTTCCCCGAATGCATCGAGGGTGGGTATGACATGTCCAAGGAGGAGCTCCTGGAGCATGGTGTTAACGTCTCGAGCACGCACGTCGATTTTATGATCGGCACGGACGACATCGATATTACGGGCATTACGCCTGATGGACGTGAAGTTGTGATTTTCCAGAACGGCCAATGGAGTTGGGAATAGTCCCAGACCGTGGTACAATGCCACCCGCGGGCCGTTAGCTCAGCTGGCAGAGCAGGGGACTTTTAATCCCAAGGTCCAGGGTTCGAACCCCTGACGGCCCACCATAGAATAGAAAAGCGACTGGCGGATGCCGGCCGCTTTTTTGTTACCGCGGCACGGGTTCGAACCCGAAAGGGCGCGGAGCTGAGTAAACGCGTGAGCGTTTGCCAGCGCAGCGCGCAAGGCGCGAAAGCGCCGCAGCGTTCGCGTGCGAAGCAGACTGAACCCCTGACGGCCCACCCAAAGATTGTTGAGACGGTCAACTTCGGTTGGCCGTCTTTTTTGTCGCCCTTTCATGGGTTCGAACCCGTATCTATCTATATATAAGAACGCTTGGCGAACAAAACCCGCCTTTTACCGATGGGAAACAAATAGCTGATGCCTTTGGGGTAAAGTAGCGCTCCAGAGATGACCGATGTCTCAATACTCATAAAACAGCTGGTCATCGCCAATATCAGAAGCCAATGCTTCAGTTTTAACCTCAGCGATGCGACTGAGGGACCTATTCATTTGTGAACAAAATATGGAGTGCGCGATTCCCGCCCGCGGGGGCCCTCCGGTCTGGCAATATATCTCCTTGCCGCGCGGCCCGGTCGGACCGGATCAGCCGC
>USMA01000070.1 GCA_900555765.1 uncultured Collinsella sp. | reverse complement strand
TTTTCACCGCAACTTATTGATGGGGATGCGACTAGCGCTTGCGGGGAACGAGTTTAGTGCGGCGCAGGTGAATCATCTCGGCGGCAATGGAGATAGCGATCTCCTCGGGATCCTCGGCCTCGATGGCAACGCCGATCGGCAGGTGCAGCTCGTCGATCTGGTCCTGCGTAAAGCCCTCCTGCTCCAAGCGAGCCCGCACAAAGGCCGTCTTGCGGCGCGAACCCAGGCAGCCCAGATAGGCGGGCTTGGCGCGCATGGCCTGAATCGCCACGTCGATATCGGACTTGTGACCCGCCGTGGCGACGACCACCAGGTCGCGCGGGCCGATGGGGCACTGCTTGCTCAGGCTCTTGTAGTCGACTAGACGACGGTCGTAGACACCGGGCACCCAATCGGGGGTCAGCGTGCCGGGGCGGTCGTCGCACGCCACGACGGCAAAGCCCGCCGCCGTGAGCACCCGCGCCGTCGCGGCGCCCACGTGGCCGCAGCCAAAGATATAGGTCAGGCCCTCGGGGCAGAGCGTCTCGATGTGCGCCGCGGGAATCTCGGAGGCCGCGTTGGTGTAGGTGACCTTACTCCCCTCCTCCACCAGTGAAAGCCCGGGGCAGCCCGCAATGGTGCGGCGCGATTGCTCGCCATGGTACCCGGCCACATCGCCCTCGAGCGCGCTTGCGATAAACGGCTTAAAGTCAATGACGAAGTCGCCAATGCGCCGATAGACCAAGACGTCGGCAATTTCCCGGAACAACGGTGCCTGAGTCGCATCCAGATGCAGGTAGCACAGGCAGATGGCTCCGCCACAGATCATGCCGGTATCGGAGTTCTCGCCGCCCATGGTGTAGCGGACCAGACGCGATTGCCCTGCGGCTAGCAGCTCGCGCGCCTCGTTCAGCGCAAAGAGCTCGATCTTGCCGCCGCCGATGGTGCCCGCTTGGCTGCCATCGGCAAAGACGGCCATCCAGGCGCCCACGCCGCGCGGCGACGACCCCGCCGTACCGGCCACGACCACCAGCTCGCACGTCTCGCCAGCACGCAGGGCGGCAAGCGCCGCATTCACAACATCGAGCTTTTCCATTGCCGCCTTCTATCTTCTAAAGACATCGGTGAGCATAGCGAGTGCCTCAAGCACGCCGCCGCCGACCGACGTCGCCTTGTCCGAAATATAGTTGATATAGCTGGCGTCGCCGCGCGGATCGACATCGGCGCATTTAAAGCCCTCAGTCACCTGCACGCCGTTCGCCAAAAGCCCGCGCAGGCAGCCATCGATCTGCGTGCACATGGGCGTATCACCCGCGTAGCCAATCACGTCTCCAGCGCTCACGATATCGCCGATTGCACGGTCGGACCGAAACACGCCGGCGGCGGGGCTGTGGATAACGCGCTCCTTGCCATAGCCGGCGATGACGCCCGGCACGCCCGTGTTGGGCTGGGGCGAGCCTTGGGTAATGACACGGCCCAGGAAATGCCCGCGCATGGTTTCGACCACGGCGTCGCAGTCAACCGGCGCGGTAAAGCCCGGCCCCACGGCGATAACGGCAGGCGCCATGTCGCGCGTGGTGCCCAAGTTACGCTTGGCCAGAATCGCGTCGACCACAGCCGCGGGCTTCAGTTCGTCGAGCATCTTGGCCTGGGGGTCCACCACAACGGCGACGTCTCCAGCCCCGGTAATCTCAAGCGCCTCGGCCGACGTCTGCGCCAAGCGGGCGCGAATGCCCTCGACCTCGACCTCGCCCAAGCGAATGGCCTCGCAAAAACTGATTGTGCGACGGATGCACGTGGGGACCGCGATATCGGCCATGACAACCGACACGCCAGCACGTACCAGACGGGCAGCGACACCCGTGGCGATATCGCCGGCGCCGCGAACATAAACGAGCATTCCCGGGGCACCTCCCTGTGCTACGGTTTGAGCAGAGCAAAAGCGGTTCGACCGCTACTCTGATGATTATTTATTATCACAGTATTATACGGCGGTGAACAGATGGAAACGACGAGCGGAAACCTTGCCTCCGCGCTCAAGATCGAGCCGGGGATTACCGCGATCATCGGCAGCGGCGGCAAGTCGACCTTGCTGAAGGCGCTGGGTCTCGAGCTCATGCGCGCTGGCGGCAGGGTGCTTCTCTGTACCACCACGCACATGTTTCCCGTCGCCGGCGTGCCGTGGGACGGGTCGAGCCGTCGTCTGGACGCCGCACCCTGGAAACCGGGCGCTCTGCATGTTCCCGGCTGCACCTGCGAGGCATGCGCAGGCATGAGCCGCGGAAGTATCTGCCAGGCGGGTGTTTTGGACCCGGAGACGGGCAAGCTCTCCTCCCCTGCCGAGCCGCTCGACCAGCTGGCGCAGCGCTTTGACTACGTCCTGGCCGAGGCAGACGGTAGCAAGCGACTCCCGCTCAAGGCGCATGCCGCCTGGGAGCCGGTGATTCCCTCTGGCACAGCCAACATCGTCTGGATCGTCGGCGCCTCGGGGCTGGACAAGCCCGTCGCCGAGGTTGTCCACCGCCCCGAGCTCTTCTGCGGGCGCTGCGGCTGCGAGCCCACCGACGCTGCCACCCCAGAGCACGTCGCCCGGGTGCTTAATGCCGAGATGCAGGCGCTGAAACTCAGCGCCGCACGCGTCATGCTCAACCAAGTCGACAAGCTTGCCGACCCAACGATGGCAGATCGCTTCGAGGCCGCCCTCGGCCGCCCCCTCATCGCCACCAGCCTCATGGGGTAGCTAAAAGAGCCCCGTCCCAAATTAGCTACCCCGGCGGCCTTCCTGTTAGCGGGGGACGTAGCGGCCGGGTTGGGCTCCGGTGGGCTCGCCGTCGCGCGCAGCCAGCACGCCGTTCACAAACACAGCCTTGGCGCGGCCATGTGCCTCAAAACCCTCGAGCGGCGTGTAGTCCACAGCCTGATGCTGCGTCGCCGCGCGAATGGTCCAGCGCGCCTTGGGATCCCACACGCACACGTCGGCATCGGCACCCTCGGCAAGACAGCCCTTGCGCGGATACATGCCAAAGACGCGCGCCGGGTTCTCGCTCATCAGGTGGCAGAGGTCCTCGGGGCCCAGCTGTCCCTCAAAGCTCGTAGCGATCGCGACGGGGCGATGCTCCACACCGGGCCCGCCGTTGGGAATCGCGCGGAAGTCGTCGCGTCCGCGGTCCTTTTGACCGTGCAGGTTAAAGCTGCAGTGGTCGGTCGCAATCGTATCGATCTCGCCGGCCACAAGCGCCTCGCGCAGGGCTGCACGGTCGCCGGCATGGCGCAACGGCGGACTCATCACATACTTGGCACCCGCAAAGCCGTCCTCGCCCTGCTCCAAGTAGCAAGTATCGTCGAGCATCAAATACTGAGGGCAGGTCTCGACATAGATATTCTTCTGCCCGCGCGCCTTGGCGGCACGAATGGCCTCGAGCCCCAGCTTGGTCGAAAGGTGCACCACGTTGACCGGTGCGTCGCCGGCCAGGTGCGCCAGATATAGCAGACGGCTCACTGCCTCGGCCTCGCACACATCCGGACGGCTGAGCGCATGGCCCTCGGGCCCGTGGATACCCTGCTCAAACACGCGCTTCTGCAGCTCATTCACCAGCGTGCCGTTCTCGCAATGCACGCACAGAATACCGCCCAGGTGCTTGAGCTCCTCGAGCACCTCGAGCGTCTCGGCATCGTCCAAGCGCAGGTGGTCGTAGGCAAAGTAGGTCTTAAACGACGATACGCCCGCCTCGCGTATGGCCGAAAGATCGGCGCGGTTGCGCTCGTTCCACTCGGCGAGTGCCATATGAAAGGCGTAGTTGGCCGTGCAGGTTCCGTCGGCGCGACGATGCCACTCGGCCAAGGCATCGGGCATAGTCACGCCGCGATCGGCCGTCGCGTAGTCCACGATGGTCGTCGTGCCGCCGCAGGCAGCCGCACGCGTGCCGGTCTCAAAGCTATCGGCTGTCCAATCCATGCCGGTCCAGCACTGCATGTGCGTGTGGCCGTCGATAAAGCCGGGAAACACCCAGCAGCCCGCGGCATCCTCGACGGTATCGCTCTCGGTCGGCTCAATCGCCGCGGCGATCCGCACGATCTTATCGCCATCCATGGCAAGATCGGCACGGCGAAGCCCCTCTGACGTCACGAGCGCGCCGTTTTTGATGATGATCATAATTGCTCCTTATTGATTGATGCAGTTGGCCACGCGATCAAAATACGAGCAGGCGGCGATATGCTCCGCTATGCGTCGCTGTCCCTTGGCGGTATCGACGTCCCACAGCTCGTAGGCACGCGCCTCAACCAGCACCACGTCGGTGCGGTCCTTGAGAATCGAACCGCCGCCGTCCTTGCCCTCAAGACACATAAGTGCATCGAACAGTTCCGCCGGAAAGAGCACCGGGCTCGAAGGCTCACCGTTGCACGCAAGACGCACCGGATGCTTGCGGCCACGCTCGTCAAATGCACGAACCATAGCCTCAAAAGAATCCGAACTCACGAGCGGCTGGTCGCCCGGCAAAAAGAGGCAACCTTTCCAGTTGCGTTCGGCTCCCCACGAAAGGCCCGTACGGACGCTTTCGCTGCGCAGCTCGCCATCATGCAGCACGCACGGGCAATGCTTGTCCTCGCAAATCTGAGCGACCCCGGGCCAACGCGTCGAAACCACGACGGCAAAGCCCCGGGGAACCGAATCGATGGTCCGGGCAATCAGCGGCTCGCCATAGATATCGGCAAGCATCTTGTTAGAGCCAAACCGCTTGCCCTCGCCCGATGCCATAATGACGCATCCAAGTTTCATGGTGATACCTCCCCTGAAACCATCGTACCCACAACTCGCGCCGCGGGCATTCACATCGAAAGCGCTTATCCCACACGCCCGCGATGCAAAAAAGGGGCACCCCGCCGGTTGGCAGAGCGCCCCCTTTACATGGCTTACCTCAGCCCGGCTTTAGGCCTGAAGCCAACGGGCGGTGTTGCGCTCGTCGAGGGCCTTGAGGGTAGCGGCGGGATCGGCAACCTTCTGCAGGAACATCATGGCTGCGATGGCATACGGCTTGTAGCTGGCCTCCTTGTACATACCCACGCGGTGCATATCGAAGACGTCGGCGTTGACCTCGCCGTGCTCGCAGGAGACACCGGAGATGTCGGCAGGCAGCGGGTGCATAAAGATGGTGTCCTGGCTGTTGGCAGTCTTCTCCATGAGCTCGGTCGTGGAGCACCAGTCCTGATGGGTGGCGTTCTGGGCGAGCAGCTCCTTCTCGCGCGCGGCGATGCCGGCGTCGTCGCCCTCGGCGGACAGGTTGGTGCGCTTCTCCATGGCGGCAAACGGAGCCCATCTCTTGGGGATCACGATGTCGGCGCCCTCGAAGGCCTCGGCCATAGTGTTGACCTGCTTAAAGGTGGTGCCGGACTCGGCGGCATAACCCTTGGCGCGCGTGACGAGCGCGGGCATGAGGTCGTAGCCCTCGGGGTGGGCCAGGGTGACGTCCATGCCAAAGCGGGGCAGCAGGCTGATCAGCGACTGCGGGCAGGACAGCGGCTTGCCGTAAGAGGGCGAATAGGCCCAGGTGACGGCAACCTTCTTGCCCTTGAGGTTCTCGAGGCCACCAAACTCGTTGATGAGGTAGAGCATGTCGGCAGAGGACTGCGTGGGGTGATCGGAGTCGGACTGCAGGGAGATGAGCGTGGGACGGTGGTCCAGAACGCCGTCCTCGTAAGCCTGCTGGACAGACTCGGAGACCTCGGCCATGTAGGCGGCGCCCTTGCCGATGTACATGTCGTCGCGGATGCCGATGACGTCAGCCATGAAGGAGACCATGTTGGCGGTCTCACGGACGGTCTCGCCGTGGGCGATCTGGGACTTCTTCTCGTCCAGATCCTGCACCTCCAGACCCAGCAGGTTGCAGGCGGAGGCGAAGGAGAAGCGGGTACGGGTGGAGTTGTCGCGGAAGATGGAGATGCCCAGGCCGGA
>USMA01000069.1 GCA_900555765.1 uncultured Collinsella sp. | reverse complement strand
GAAAGCGGTTCGCGCCCGTTAGCCTTGGGCGCCGCCATGGCGAACGCCATGCGATGGTAAGATGCTTTACATGTGTAAAGAGGAGATTTGCCATGAGCAAGACAATAGTTAGGCCCACGCTTTCGCTGGGCAACCACATCTATCTGTATCGCCTGCTGCGCGACGCAATCGGATGCGGCAAGCAAACGTTTATGACGCAGGTCGAGGAGGCGCTCGCCGCCGGCGACATGACCGCTTATGACCTGGGCTTCGAGTCCACGCGCGAGCTGCTCGAGGAGCTCGACGACTGCATTAAGCTGACCGTCTTTAAGGGCGGTCGCCTGTATGCCACCGTCATCGCCAACAAGGCTTGGGATGCCGCCCTTGCCAAGGGCGAGGACAAGCCCAAGGCAGCCAAGGGCGCTAAGCAGTCCTACAAAAAGAAAAAGCGCGGTGAGAAGGACCTCAAGGCCGTGCGTCCCAAGCACGTTAAGCGTCCCAAGCCCGAAGCCATGGTTGAAGCCGTGCCGGAATCCGAGCCCGAGACAGAGATCGAAGTCGCTATTGAGGTAACGGCAGAAGCCGAAACCGAAATCGCCGTCACGACCGATCCCGAAGTCATATCCGAGCAGGAAGCCACCGTGGAGCTCAACGAAGCTCCCAAGTCGACAACCGAAGAAGCCGCTGACCAGCCCGAGACGCCTGCGTTCCAAAACAGCGATGTCTTTGGCAACGAGGCCGAAGACGATCAGTCCGACGAGCCCGACGATCAAGACTCTTCCGAGTCGACGCCGGAGCCCGAGACGCCGCAGCCCGCTATCTCGCGCACGGTCGTCTATGACCCCGAGAACGCCAACGCCGGCATCACCTCCATGGCTTCCACGCCGGTCGTGACAAAGCCGAGCATCGAGAACGAGAACGCAACGCAGGTTGAGATTGAAACTGCAGCTGCAGACGCGCCCGTCACCGTGAAGCCCGCAGATTCCACAATCAAGCCGGAAGCGCCGCCGGAGCCCGCACCCGTCATCGAATCCGTGCCCGCCTCTGCTTGCGACCAACTTCCCGCACCGGCACCGGCTCCGGCACCCGCAGCGGCCCCAACCCCCGCACCTGCAGCGCCCGCCATCCCCGAGGACTTCCCCGTCGATTTCGCAACCGAGGTCTTCTGCCCCGGCCCGCTTCTGCACCAGTTGTCGACCTATCTCCCCTACGGCGCCGATACCCTCGGCATCGTCGGCGAGTACTACTGGAGCGCCCGCGAGCGCGGTACCATCGAGGCCGCGCGAAACCGCGCAAGCTTCCCCCTGCGCTACACGCAGGCCGGCGAGCGCCGCGAGGTTACCGTGCGCATCCGCCGCAACACCACCGGTGGCCTCGGATCCACCTGGGCCATCGATAAAGTCGAGCCTTCTACCAAGTAACAAATAGGGACGATAACCCCAAGGTTATCGTCCCTTTCTCGTTAGGTCACCTGAGCTCGACTAATCACGCGTCAGCTTGCGGTGAATACGATGCGGCTGGGCTGCGTCCTCGCCCAGGCGCTCGATACGGTTGGCCTGATAGGCCTCAAAGTTGCCCTCAAACCAATACCAGTTGCCCGGATTCTCGTCGGTGCCCTCCCACGCCAGAATGTGCGTGGCGACGCGGTCCAGGAACATACGGTCGTGGCTAATAACCACCGAGCAGCCCGGGAACTCGAGCAGCGCCGCTTCGAGTGAGGAAAGCGTCTCGACGTCGAGATCGTTCGTGGGCTCGTCGAGGAGCAGCAGGTTGCCGCCCTGCTTGAGCGTGAGCGCCAGGTTCAGACGATTGCGCTCACCACCGGAGAGTACGCCAGCACGCTTCTGCTGGTCCTGGCCCTTAAAGCCAAAGCTCGCCACGTACGCGCGGCTGGGGACCTCGGTCTCGCCGACCATCATGTGGTCCAGGCCATCCGAGACGACCTCCCACAGGTTCTTATCGGGATCGATGCCAGAACGGTTCTGATCGACATAGGAGATCTTGACGGTCTCGCCCACCTCGAGCTCGCCCGAAGTCAGCGGCTCCAGGCCCACGATGGTCTTGAAGAGCGTAGTCTTGCCCACACCGTTGGGACCGATGACGCCCACGATGCCGTTACGCGGCAGGGTGAAAGAAAGGTCGTCGATGAGCACGCGACCGTCGAATTCCTTGTGCAGGTGATGGGCCTCGAGCACCTTGTTACCCAAACGCGGTCCAACGGGAATGCGGATATCGGTCCAGTCGAGCTTCTGGCTTGCGCGGGCCTCGGCCTCCATCTCCTCGTAGCGAGCCAGACGAGCCTTGTTCTTGGCCTGGCGAGCCTTGGGCGAACTGCGTACCCACTCGAGCTCGGCCTCCATGCGCTTGGCGAGCTTGGCATCGCGGTTGCCCTGCGCCTCGATACGGGCGGCCTTGGTCTCCAGATACGTGGAGTAGTTGCCCTTGTACGGGTACAGGTGGCCGCGGTCGACCTCGCAGATCCACTCGGCAACGTTATCCAGGAAGTAGCGATCGTGCGTGACGGCAAGCACCGCGCCCTGGTAGTTGTGAAGGAAGTGCTCGAGCCACAGGATCGACTCAGCGTCTAGGTGGTTTGTGGGCTCGTCAAGCAGCAGCAGGTCGGGAGCCTCGAGCAGCAGCTTGCACAGGGCCACGCGACGGCGCTCGCCGCCGGAAAGCACGTTGACCGGCATGTCGGAATCGGGCAGCTGCAGGGCGTCCATGGCCTGGCCGAGCTTGGAATCGATATCCCAGCCGTCAGCGGCGTCGATCTCGTCCTGGAGCTTGCCCATCTCGGCCATGAGGGCGTCCATGTCGCAGTCCGGGTCGCACATCTCCTCGCCGATCTTGTTGAAGCGATCGACCTTGGCAATCATGTCGCCAAACGCCATGCGCACGTTCTCGATGACGGTCTTGTCGTCGTCGAGCGGCGGCTCCTGCTGCAGGATGCCCACGGTGTAGCCGGGGGTGAGCCTGGCATCGCCGTTGGAGCCCTCCTCGATGCCGGCCATGGTCTTGAGCAGGGTCGACTTGCCCATACCGTTGGGGCCCACGACGCCGAGCTTGGCACCGGGGTAGAAGCTCAGGGTCACGTCGTCAAGGATCACCTTGTCGCCATGGGCCTTGCGAGCCTGATACATCTGGTAGATAAACTCCGCCATTTGCCTGTTCTATCCTTTCTACCTGCTGTTTCCCTATTCTTGATTCGCTTTAGTGGAAACGAAATGAGGGAACCAGCTCTGAAACGTAACGAAAAAGGGGCATGGTTGCCCATACCCCCTAATACTACCTGGGAAAAGTCCCCCGGAACATACTATGAACTGCGTACGCTAGTTTTCCGCAACCTTAACGAGCGGCGCGCTGCGATTTGCGCCACAGCAGATACGAGTAGACGTAGATGGCTCCGACCGAACCAAACGCCAGAACCGCAATCACCGCGGCGACGACTTCACTCGAAAGCACGCTGCCTGCCACGCCCATCACAATCAGGCCAATACCCAGCACCATAAAGCAGGCGCCGCCAAAACGCTGCGTACGGCGCCAGTTCTCGGGATCGGCAAGCGCCCAGGGTGTCTTGATACCGAGCGTATAGTTCTGCTTCACACGCGGCAAGTAGTTGCCTACGCCGATGAACAGCAAACCGACAACACCGGAAATCAGCACGTTAACCGAACCGACCGCCGGCTCCACGCCCCAGACCGTAAGCTCTCCCAGCCAGCTTATGGCGCACATGAACAAGGTGAAGGCGATTACGAAGCCCTGGTAGAACTTGCCCGAGGTTCGATATGCCTCACCTTTGGGGTCGATGCGCGGCACCACGCAGAACATTGCGAGAAGCGCCAGAGGCAGCACGCCGAGCGCGGAGGCCATCCAGCTAGGACCCCAACCGTCGACGGCGCCGTTCGCGCCCCAGTGCGTGGGAATCTGCGCAGGCAAGCTCGGCATCACCATGAGGTGCGCTACGACATTGGCGACGCACAGCGCGCCCAGCGCAATCCACACGCGCGACGATACCCCCGAGGGGTGAATGCCCTTGTTTTCGTTATTCATCCTTATCACCTTCCGTGTTTGTAAAACCCATAAACCAGCCAATCAAATCCTGCATGACGGTGGTGTTTAAGCTGTATACGATGTTTTGGCCATGGCGCTCGTCGGTCACCAACCCGGCGTTTTTGAGCGTCGCCAAGTGATGGCTCAGCGACGGCTTACTGATATCGAAATGCTCGGCAAGCTCCCCCGCCGTGCAATTGCCCTCGCGCAGCAACTCCAAAATGCGCCGTCGCGTTGGATCGGCAAGCGCCTTAAAACCCTCTCCCGGCATAAGACCTCCTCTCATCATCTCTCATGACGCGCACACTATACTCGATATTTAGATGTTTGTCTAACTATCTAATCTTGTACTCAAAAAAATAGCCGCCTCCGCGTAATGCGAAGACGGCCACTTCTCACGCTACAAACGTGTTTTTGAGTTGGCCAACCCGCTGCAACGGGTGCCATCTGCTTCAATCTTATGCGAACCCCGATCCCATTTCAACAAGCCCAAGGGCTCAAATGGAATCGCGATAACACCTATAATGGCGATAGCTAAAACACGATTCGCTTCCCCATCGGAGGATGTCTATGACCGAAACCGCTGCCGCTCTCGTCGAGACACGCGACACCAAGCTCGAGATCATCATGGGCCGCGAGGCACTCGATAAGCTCGCCGATGCTACGGTGTTGGTGCTCGGCTGCGGAGGCGTGGGCTCCAACTGCTGCGAGGCACTCGCCCGCGGCGGCATTGGTCATTTCGTCATTCTGGACAAGGACATCGTCGCGCCCAGCAATATCAATCGCCAGGCTATCGCCTTTCACAGCACTATCGACAAGCGCAAGGTCGATGTTATGGAAGCCATGATCCACGACATCAATCCCACCGCCACCGTTATCAAACGCACCGAATACCTGCTGAGCGACAACATCGACGAGTTCTTCGCGAGCGTGTTGGAGCAGACGGACGGCAAGCTCGGCTACGTCGTCGACGCCATCGACACCATCTCGGCCAAGCTCACCATTGCCAAATATGCTCAGGACCACGACATTCGTTTGGTTAGCTCCATGGGCGGGGCCAACAAGCTCCATCCCGAGTGCCTCCGCTTTGCCGACATTTTCGATACGGTACGTGACCCCATGAGCCGCATCATGCGCAAAGAATGTAAGAAGCGCGGAATCAAGAGTCTGCACGTGCTGTTTAGCTGCGAGGAATCGGTTAAGACCCGCCCCCGCGACCCGTCCAACATCCACGAGCGTACCGAGTTGGGTACCGCCAGCTTTATGCCGCCCATCATGGGTCAGATGATTGCCGGCGAGGTTATCCGCCAGATCAGCGGGCGCGGCACCGAGCGCGTACGCGCCGACGGCCAACGCCTGGACTAGCAGAATGTCCTGCGATGGAACCGCAATTCTTTGACACGCAATGTCATCTTGATTTGATGCTCGGCCCCGATGCTGCAGCCAGTGAGTCGGCGGCGTCGGGTCAGGGGCTCTTTTACTGCGGGGTCGACCCACACGACTTATCGGCCGCAAACGCGCGCGCCCGTCGCCCACCCAGCATCATCGCCGGCGTTGGGCTGCACCCCTGGGGGCTCGCCGACGGCCGCTGCGGTCCCGCCGAAGTCAACCTGCTTTGCGAGTTTGCTGCCCAAGAGCGCTACATCGGCGAAGTCGGACTTGACTTTTCCGCTCGTTTTGCCTTAAGTGAGCCGCTACAAATACAGGCATTTGACTGGCTCTGCGATACACTCGTGCAGCATCCTCTTACCGGGCGAGTGATATCAATTCACGCCGTTCGTTCAGCAGGAGCCGTACTGGACGTCCTCGAATCGCATGGACTACTCATCCCAAACCCCGACTCCCCCGCTATCATCTTCCACTGGTTTAGCGGTACTTCGGACGAACTCGTCCGCGCGCGTAATGCGGGCTGTTATTTTTCCGTGAACGAGCGG
>USMA01000068.1 GCA_900555765.1 uncultured Collinsella sp. | reverse complement strand
AGGCCATCGGCATCATCATCAACAACCCCGAGTTCGCCGATGTCCGCAGCCTCGAGGGCGTTGCTCCCACCAAGAACCACGCCGTGTTCACTATCGCCGTGCCGACGACCGCCGGTACCGCTGCTGAGGTGACCATCAACTACGTCATCACCGACCCCGAGAAGGTCCGCAAGTTCGTGTGCGTCGACACCAACGACGCCCCCGAGGTCGCCGTCGTCGACCCCGACATGATGGCTTCCATGCCCGCCGGCCTTACCGCTTCCACTGGCATGGACGCCCTGACCCACGCCATCGAGGGCTACACCACCAAGGGCGCTTGGGAGCTCTCCGACATGTTCCACTTTGAGGCTATTAAGCTGATCAGCGAGAACCTGCGCGACTCCGTCGCCGAGGCCAAGTCCGGCCAGCCCGGCTCCGGCCGCGAGGGCATGGCTCTTGGCCAGTATGTCGCCGGCATGGGCTTCTCCAATGTCGGCTTGGGCATCGATCACGCCATGGCCCACACCCTGTCCGCTCACTACGATACCCCGCACGGCGTCGCTTGCGCCATGCTGCTGCCGATCGCCATGGAGTTCAACAAGCCGGTTTGCGCCGAGCGTCTGGCCAAGGTTGCCGTCGCCATGGGCGTTGACACCACGGGCATGAGCACCGACGAGGCCGCCGACGCCGCCATCGCCGCCGTCAAGCAGCTCTCTGCCGACGTGAACATCCCGCACGTCTGCGAGGCCATGAAGGCTGACGAGATCGAGGTCCTGGCCAAGGACGCCATGGCTGACGCCTGCTTCCCGGGTAACCCGCGCGAGGCGACGCTCGACGACGTCATCGAGCTCTTCAAGAAGATCTGCCCGGCTGCCTAACTTGGTTCGGCGGGCCCCTGCCCGTTAGCCCCACAATCGTCCTCGGACATGTCGGAAGCCCCCGCTGCGCACTTTCGTGCGGCGGGGGCTTTTTGTGCCGCGCCGATGCCCCGATATGGGCAAAACCAAGGCATGCTGCCCGCTGCGGATAGGTGGTGCACTTCCCAGCGTGCATTTTTGGGAGTATTCAGCAAGCTCTGAAAAATGCATAACGTTGTGAATGGGTCGTAGTGGCCCGCGGCGCCCATCGCCAGCACTTGTGGGCGGGCTATCGATGGGCGGAGATGGCTGTCGCCGCGTTTTTGGTTTGCGCCGGCCTGCAACACTGCTGCAACCACATCGTTATGTCGTTTGTGATGGGGCCGTTGGGGCCCACGGTGCTGAATACTCCGTTTTTTGCACGGTCCAAGGTGGGGTACCCTAGGATGAGAGAAATTGATACCTCATATTTATGCATATATCGATATTTCTATGCAAGATTTGGATTGTAAACCGTGCGCGTGCATAAAACCGGTGTGGGGACGTCTGGAGTCGGCTCGGCTCCTGGGGCATTGCACGTGCAGAACGGTTAAAATCGGGACTCGGTCTTAGTTTTACTTGGAAGGATGCATATGGCTTCTAATGTTGATGCTTCTCTAGAGGAGACGCTCTCCTATATTACTGACCAGTTGAAGGCGCTTACCTCGATTGCTTCGCCTACGGGCTATACCCGTGCGGCGACTGATTATCTGATGGAGACCCTGCGCGATATGGGGTTTGGGCCCGAGCGTTCCAATAAGGGCAACGTGTTGGTTGAGCTTGGTGGCGAGGGTGGGCCGCTCGTACTGGCGAGCCATGTCGATACCCTGGGCGCCATGGTGCGTTCCATCAAGGACAATGGTCGCTTGCGTCCCACGACGCTCGGCGGGCATCAGTGGTCTACGGCCGATGGCGAGAACTGCACCGTTTACACGCGCGATGGCAAAGTCTTTACGGGTGTGGTCCTCAATACCGAGCCTTCGGCGCATGTGGCCGATGAGCCGGTCAAGACCATCGAGAAGAACATGGAAATCCTGCTCGACGAGAACGTTGACAGCAAGGACGATGTGCTCGAGCTGGGTATTCAGACGGGCGACATCATCGCTATGGATCCGCGTACCACGGTGACGGAGAGCGGCTACATCAAGAGCCGCTTCCTGGATGACAAGCTGTCGGCGTCGATTCTGCTGGGTCTGGCCCGTTCCGTTGCTGACGGCGAGGTGTCGCTTTCGCGCAAGGTGTCGCTGCTCTTTACCGTGTACGAGGAGGTCGGCCACGGCGGTGCCTTTGTGCCGGCCGACACGCGTGAGATGATCAGCGTGGACTTGGGCTGCGTGGGTGACGACCGGGGCTGCACCGAGCGCATGGTTTCGATTTGCGCCAAGGATTCGGGCGGTCCGTACAACTACGACTTGGTTACCTCGCTGTCCAACATCGCGCGCGAGCTGGAGCTCGATTACGCCATCGATGTGTACCCGCACTACGGCTCCGACGTCGAGGCCACGCTCTCGGCCGGCTACGACATTCGCCATGGTCTGATCGGCCCCGGCGTGTACGCGAGCCACAACTACGAGCGCAGCCACATCGACGGTGTGCGCAACACTTTCGAGCTGGTTCGCGCCTACGTCCAGCGCTAACGATGCAGCGGCCTCGGCTGACACGGCAGTACCGACCGAGGCTGTCCTCTCTAACTTGCGGTGAAATAGGGACTGTTTGGCGGTTTTAAACGCTTAAACAGTCCCTATTTCACCGCAACTTATGAAGGGGATGGGGCTATTTGATGGCGCCGGTCACGGTGCCGCCGCCCAGGACGATGTCGCCGCGATAGACTACAACGGCTTGGCCGGGGGCGATGGCGCGCTGCGGCTCGTCAAAGGTCAGCAACATTTGCCCGTCTTCGCCGCACGTAAGGATCGCTGCCTGGTCTTTCTGTCGGTAGCGGTACTTGGCGCCCACGCGGATGCCGCCGGCATCCAGCTCGGCCTCCATGCGGTCGGCAGGGGCGCTCCAGATCCAGTCGTTGGCCGTGAGCGCCGTGGCCGTCAGGTCCTCGGCCTCGCCCAGATGCACGGTGTTGTTAGCGGCGTCGACGCCCGTCACATACACAGGATGCGCCATCGCGACGCCCAGGCCTTTGCGCTGGCCGATGGTGTAGCGCAGCGCGCCGTTGTGGCGCCCGACCACGCTGCCGTCGCGCCACACAATGTCGCCCGGTGCAGCGGGATGTCCGCAGCGGCGCTCGATATAGCCCGCGTAGTTACCGTCTGGAATAAAGCAGATGTCCTCGCTTTCGGCCTTCTGGGCGTTGGTAAAGCCCTGCTCGGCGGCTATGCGGCGCACGTCGCGCTCTTTGTCTAGGCCTGCCAGCGGAAAGATCGTGTGCGCCAGGCGCTCCTGCGTGAGCGAATACAAAAAGTAGCTTTGGTCCTTTTTAGGGTCCTCGCCGCGATGCAGCTGCCAGGTGCCGTCTGCCGCCTGGCTTGTTTTGGCGTAATGGCCCGTGGCGATGTAGTCGCAGCCCATGTCCAGCGCTGCATCGAGCAGCGCGCCAAACTTAATGTGGCGGTTGCAGATAATGCACGGATTGGGCGTCAGCCCCTCCTGGTAGGCGTTCATAAAACGCTCGACAACGTTGCGGTCGAAGGTTTGCTGCAAGTCGAGCACGTGATGGGGTATCCCCAGGCGCTCGGCGACGGCCTTTGCATCGGCGATGTCGTGGTCGACCTTACTCATGCCCGTGGCGGGATCGGGCGCGGGGCAGGTGAGGCGCATGGTGGCACCGACACATTCGTAACCCTGACTTTTGAGCAGATACGCGGTCACGCTGGAATCGACGCCGCCGCTCATGGCGACGAGCACGCGCTTGTTGTGCATGAGGAGGTTCTCCTTGGTGGCATGTGGCCAAAAAAGAAAAGCGGCGCGGGAGGCTGGTTCCGCGCCGCAGACATTGTAGCAAGTTCGGACGTCTCGTGGGGCATCCTGTTGGGATGAGGTCAGACTGCCAGAAGAGAGGGGAGACCGGCGTGCCTTGGACTCGTTCTAAGAACGAGAAGCTCTAGTCCTGGAAGAGCGCCGTGGACAGGTAGCGCTCGCCGGTGTCGGCGAGCAGCGCCACGATGGTCTTGCCTTCGTTCTCGGGGCGCTTGGCCAGCTGCAGAGCGGCCCAGACGGCGGCGCCGGACGAAATGCCCACGAGCACGCCTTCCTTGTGGCCCACGGCGCGGCCGGTGGCAAAGGCATCGTCGTTCTCGACGGGGATGATCTCGTCATAGACCTGGGTATCGAGGACGTCGGGCACAAAGCCGGCGCCGATGCCCTGGATCTTGTGCGGGCCGGCCTGGCCCTTAGAGCGCACCGGGGAGGTGGCGGGCTCGACGGCGACGACCTGAATCTCGGGGTTCTGCTCCTTGAGGAACTCGCCCTCGCCGGTCACGGTGCCGCCGGTGCCAACGCCGGCGACGAAGATGTCGACCTTGCCGTCGGTGTCGTCCCAGATCTCGGGGCCGGTGGTGGCGATATGAGCCTTGGGGTTGGCCGGGTTGACGAACTGGCCGGGGATGAAGGAGTTGGGGATCTCTTTTGCCAGCTCGTCGGCCTTGGCGATGGCGCCCTTCATGCCCTTGGCACCCTCGCTCAGCACCAGCTCTGCGCCGTAAGCCTTCATCAGCTGGCGGCGCTCGACGCTCATGGTCTCGGGCATCACGATGATGATGCGGTAGCCCTTGGCAGCTGCCACGGCAGCCAGACCGATGCCGGTGTTGCCGGAGGTGGGCTCGATGATGACGGAGCCTTCCTTCAGCAGGCCCTTGGCCTCGGCGTCATCGATCATCTTCTTGGCAATGCGGTCCTTCACAGAACCGGCGGGGTTGAAGTACTCCAGCTTGGCGATAACGTGGGCGGGCAGCTGCTCTTCCTTTTCAATATGGCTGAGCTCCAGCAGCGGGGTGTGACCGATCAACTGATCTGCGGCGGTATAGATCTTGCTCATAATACTTGTCCCTCTTTCTGATATCGTTACGGGGTGTGTAGCCCTGTCTTGCGCCGGTGTGCCCGGCTGTGATTCCTTCTAAACCTTTTAACCAACATTGTTTGTGGGTTTGATGGCATTATAGCCCTGTTTTCCCTGCTTGTCAAGGGGTTTTTTGAAAAAAGTGGGATTGAAAAGTGACTTACCCTGTTGTATAATGGGTTATAATAAAATTTAACCGGAAGGAAGTACGGATCATGATCGTTTCGACCAAAGGACGCTATGCGCTGCGGGTGATGATCGACCTCGCGGAGCATCAGTCTGAAAAATATGTTCCCTTAAAGGAAGTTGCCGCCCGGCAGGAGATCTCGGAAAAGTATCTGGAGAACATCCTCAAGGTGCTGGTGCAGAACGGCTTTCTGGAGGGGCTGCGCGGCAAGGGCGGCGGCTACCGGCTGACCCGCAGCCCGGATCAGTACACCGTAAGCGAGATTTTGATGCTCACCGAGGGCAGCCTTGCCCCGGTAAGCTGCCTGACCCCCGGCGCTTCTGCCTGCGCCCGGATGGCCAACTGCCGCACCTACGAGATGTGGAAGGGGCTCAACGATCTGATCTCGGACTACTTCGGCAAGATCACACTGGCAGACCTTGCCCTGCCGGATCAGGCCGGCAACGATTATGTGATCTGACCCTTGCGCACCGGAATTGCACCGGTGCGTTTTTTTGTACAGTTCTGCGCAAAAGGTGCAGAACTTCTTGGCAAGATTTACGGTTGATGGAGCGGGCAGTCCGCAGTATACTTTTACTTTGTGTGAGACAGAAAATTCCGGGCGAAAAGCCCGTTGTCTGTTCGTTATAAGACCATAAGACCAGAAAGGGGAGTTCTGACACGAAGTATATTTTTCAGTTCGGGCGCATTCTTGCGTTTTGTTTTCTGGGCGAGGTGCTGCACGCGGTACTGCCGCTGCCGGTGCCTGCCAGTGTGTACGGTCTGGTGCTGCTGCTGGCAGCCCTGACCGCCGGTGTTGTAAAGCTGGAGCAGGTCAAGGAGACCGGCACCTACCTGACCGGTATTTTTCCGCTGCTGTTCGTGCCCGCCGCTGCGGGCATCATGGAGCTGTGGGCAGAGATGGGACAGCTGCTGCTGCCCATCCTGATCGCCATTCTGCCGGTGACGGTGCTGGTGATGGC
>USMA01000067.1 GCA_900555765.1 uncultured Collinsella sp. | reverse complement strand
CACCGATCTGTACGAGCTCACTATGGCCCAGGGCCTGTGGGAGAGCGGCAAGGCCAATGAGCAGGGTTGTTTTACGGCGTTTTACCGCGACCATCCCTTTGGCAGCGCGTATGCCGTCATGTGCGGCACCGCCGAGCTGCCCGAGCTTGTCGAGAACCTGCGTTTTACGCCCGAGGACATCGACTATCTAGCTTCGCTCCAGGCTCCGGCCGGCGGCGCGATGTTTAAGCCTGCATTCCTCGACTACCTGCGCAACTTTCGTGCGCACGTGAACATTGACGCCGTGCCCGAGGGCGAGCTCGTGTTTCCGCGCGAGCCCATGGTGCGCGTCACCGGCCCGTCGCTGGAGTGCCAGCTTCTCGAGACCGCGCTGCTCAACATCGTCGGCTTCCAGACGCTTGTTGCCACCAAGACGGCACGCGTGGTGTTGGCGGCCGACGGTCGTCCCGTGGCCGAGTTTGGCCTGCGCCGTGCCCAGGGTCCCGATGGCGGCCTGGCCGTCGCGCGCGCGAGCTACGTTGCCGGCTGTTCCTCTACGTCTAATGTGCTCGCCGGTCGCCGCTACGGTATTCCCGTCTTTGGCACGCATGCGCACAGCTGGGTGATGAGCTTCGATTCCGAGCTCGAGGCCTTCCGCGCATTTGCCAAGTCGAGCCCCAAGAACTGCACGCTGCTCATCGACACCTACGATGTACGCGAGGGCTGCGAGCATGCCATTACGGTTGCCAAGGAGATGGAGGCGGTGGGCGAGCGCCTGTCGGCCATTCGCATCGACTCCGGCGACCTCGCCAAGCTCTCCAAGTATGTTCGCGGCCGTTTTGACGCCGAGGGCCTGCCCTATGTGGGGATTTCGGTCTCCAACGACCTGGACGAGTACACAATCCAGTCGCTGCTCGACCAGGGCGCGCCCATCGATAGCTTTGGCGTGGGCACCAAGCTCGCGACCTGCTACGATCAGCCGGCG
Organism: uncultured Collinsella sp.; assembly: GCA_900555765.1. GTDB lineage: Bacteria > Actinomycetota > Coriobacteriia > Coriobacteriales > Coriobacteriaceae > Collinsella. Next base: position 5,158 of record USMA01000067.1, on the reverse strand, counting down.
CTGGGCGGCGTGTACAAGCTTTCGGCCCGCCGCGCGAGCGAGACGGACCCGTGGACGCCGGTGGTGAAGCTTTCCGAGCAGCCCTACAAGCGCACGATTCCCGGCGTGCAGCGCGTGCGCCGTTATTACGATGGCTTTGGCGGCCCGGTCGGCGACATGATCTATGACGAGGACCATCTGGCAGGTGAGGGCGCCGCGCGCGGCAATACCCTCGTGGCCGTGAACGATGCTGCCTTGGTGACCGATGTGTCCGAGCTTGAGTATCGTGAGCTGCTGATGCCGATTGTGCGCGACGGCAGCGCGGTGGCTCCTCGCGAGAGCATCCAGGACGCGCGTGAGCGTTGCGCCTGGGCGCTCGATCATCTGGACGCTGCCTACAAGCGCTTCCTGTATCCGCAGACCTACGTGGTGGGCATGGAGCAGGGCCTGGCCCAGGTGCGCGACGAGCTCGTACGCAAGAACATGGCCGTGGCTTCGGCCTTCCCCTGGGCAAAATAATCCGAAGGGGACGGAGGAAAACGGATCATTTTCGTCCGTCCCGCCCCAGGTGCCCCGGCTGCCCCAGCTCGCCCGAACGCTCGACATTCGATTGGTTTGACGTATGACGACTTCTTATAAAACGATGGTGGTAAAGATCGGCTCGTCCACGGTGGTGGGAGCCGACGGCAAGGTCAACCGCTCTTTTATCGGCGGGCTTGCCGATCAGGCCGCTGCGCTGCGCAAGCTCGGCTGGCGTCTGGTCGTGGTGAGCTCGGGCGCTATCGCCTGTGGCTATCCCGTGTTGGGCTTCGACCGCAAGCCGGTCGGCGACCTTCCGAGCCTGCAGGCTTGCGCCTCGGCCGGTCAGTGCATCATCTCGTCGGCCTACGACGAGGAGTTTCATGCGCGCGACCTGCTCACCGCGCTCGTGCTGCTCACGCGCCACGACACGGCGCGCCGTACGTCCTACCTGCACGCGCGCGACGCCCTGCTGCGCCTGGTGGAGCTGGGCGTGGTACCGGTTGTCAACGAGAACGATACCGTTACCGTCGATGAGATCAAGTTTGGTGACAACGACACGCTGGCGGCGCTTGTGAGCTGCCTGGTTTCTGCCGATCTGTGTGTGACGCTCTCGGACATCGATGGCCTCTATACCGCCAATCCGCACGAGGACCCCACGGCCGAGTTCGTCCCGGTCGTGCATAAGATCGATGCCAAGATTATCGCTTCGGCGGGCGATTCTTCGACCTCGGTGGGCACGGGCGGCATGATCACCAAGATTCGCGCGAGCCGCATTCTCATGACCGCGGGCATTCAGAGCGTGATTTGCTCGGGCGAGGAGCCCGATGCGCTCGTGCGCCTTGCCCGCGGCGAGAGCGTGGGCACGCTGTTCGATCCGCCGGCGGAGCGTCTGGACATCGCACCCCGCAAGCTGTGGATCGCACTGGGCGACAAGGCGCATGGCTCGGTGACGGGCGATGATGGTGCCGCGAAGGCGCTGGTCAGCCGTGGCTCTTCCTTGCTTGCGGTGGGTATTCGCGAGGTTGATGGCCAGTTTGCCGAGGGCGATGTGCTCGACGTGTGCGACCCGAGCGGCATGGTTGTCGCCCGCGGTATCGCCGAGGCCGATTCGGATGTGTTGGAGCTCGCCGCCGGACGCCGCCAGGACCAGATCGCCGGCAACCGCCTGCTGGCAGACCTGGCCGAGAAGCCCGCGATCCATAGGGACAACTTGATAGTGTTTGCATAAAGCGAGGCAGCGCTACGGCTCGTTTTGCCAGCAGCGCTGCCTCGCTTTTGCCGGCACTTGGGGACGTTCCCTTTGTGCCGGCAGGTGGGGACACTCCTTTGCTAGAAGATCCGGCGCAGGTCTCAGCGGTGGAGGGCATCGTCGAAGAGGTGCTTGACCACCACGCTGCCGTGCAGGCCGTCGTGCTCGAACTCGTTGGTCACCCAGGCGTGCGAGTTGCCCACGCGGCCGAGCGTGTCGAGCTGCATGCCCGAGTCCACGTACATGTCATCGAAGTATACGGCGGCCTGGAGCGGCACCTCGTTGTGGGCCAGGCGCTGCGGGTCGTAGATCTTGTCCCAGCTGGTGTCTTCCGTCAGCAGGTCCATGGCGGGATTAAACGGCTTAAGCTCGGGCATCTGCTCGAACATCCACGGGAACATGGCCTCGCCGGTAAACATGAGCGGGCGCGCGAGGGTGTCGAACTCGGCACGGCGTGCCTTCTCTTCTGCCGCGGCCCAGCGAATGGGCATGGTATCGCCGTCGGCGTAGATGAACTCCTGCAGTGTCCAGTACAGCGGGTTTGTACGCGTGTTGGTGCGCTCGAAGGCGCGCATCAAAAAGCTGTCAGATACCGAGGCGCCGCAGGCCAGCGTGCCGTCGCCGTCAACAAAAGCGTGATCGATAATCCAATGCATGCGCTCAAAGCTCGGCTTCATGCCAAAGTCGCTGCCCATGAGCTGTAGGCGCTCGACCGTCATCGGCGAGCCGTCGGGCAGCACGGGTTTCTGAGCCTCGAGCGTATCGGCCAGGGCTGCCACGCGCTCGACGTCAGCGGGGTAGCGGTCGTAATACTGCTGCGTCTTGGCGGCCATGCGCGGGAAGGTGTGCGCGTAGACCTCGCTTGCGCTCGCCGGCACGTGCGGAATGCCGCCGCAGGTAAAGCTCGCCGCCACGCCTTCGGGGAAGAGTGACAGGTAGCTCAGCGTCAAAAAGCCGCCGTAGCTCTGGCCGAGCGTGACCCACGGCTTGCCGCCAAAGCCCACTAGGCGCAGGTACTCAAAATCGCGCACGATGGAGCTGGCGAGGTGGCGCTTGAGGAAGTCCGCCTGCGAGCGTGCTGTATCGGCGCCGGCCGCCGTCGCGCGCTCGCCCAGTGCGGCAATCGTGCGCCCGTCCACGCAGCTACTGCGTCCGGTGCCGCGCTGGTCGGGAAGGACCACGCGGAAGTGCTTGACGGCCTCCTCGATCCAGCCGTCGCTTGTGGGCGACAGCGGACGCGGGCTCTCGCCGCCGGGGCCGCCCTGCAAAAACAGAAGCAGCGGCAGATCGTCGTTGATGCGGTCGGGCGCGCAAACCACGCGGTAGAAGAGCTTGATGCTCTCGGGCGCGCCGGCGATGGGTGCCGGCATAGCGCCGCGGCGCATGGTGCTGCCGACGGCCAGGAGCATCGGCTCCAGGCCGCGCCAGTCAAGGGGGACGTCGATGCTGTGGTCCTCGACGTAAAGGCCGGGGACGTGGTACGAAGTGATGAGGGTCATGTGAGTCTTCCGTTCGTTGCGGTGTTTCGGGTTGACCAATTCTACCGCCGCGGGCGAGGCCATGCGCAAATCGGCTACCATGGTTGCAAACTTCTAGGAGAAAGGGCCGCCCATGTCGGTCGATATAGCCACGTATGTCCACGATCTTGCCGTTGCCGCCAAGGCAGCGTCGGCCTCGCTTGCCACGGCGAGCGATGAGCGGCGCCAGGAGGCCGTGCGCGCCATGGCCGCAGCACTGCGCAACGGTGTCGACTCCATCGTCGCCGCCAACGAGCTCGATATGTCCGCTGCGCGCGATGCGGGCACCTCAGCGGGGCTCCTCGATCGCCTGCTGCTGACGCCCGAGCGCGTCGAGGGCATGGCCGCCGGCCTGGAAAAGCTCGCCGAGCTGCCCGATCCCGTCGGCCGCGTGCTCGACCACCGCGTGCTTGCAAGCGGCGTGGACCTGACCCGTGTGAGCGTGCCGCTGGGCCTGGTCGCTATGGTCTACGAGGCGCGCCCCAACGTGACGGCCGACGCCGCGGGCATCTGCCTCCGCACCGGCAACGCCTGCATTCTGCGCGGCGGCTCGCTGGCCTATCACTCGTGTGCCATGATCGCCGAGCTGCTGGCCGATGCGCTCGAGGCCAAGGGCTTCCCGCGCGAGGCCGTGTCGATGATCGAGTCCACCGACCGCGAGGCCACTGGCGAGCTCATGAAGCTCCGCGGTATTGTCGACGTACTCATTCCGCGCGGCGGTGCAGGCCTGATCCAGCGCTGCGTGCGCGAGTCGCTTGTGCCGGTGATCGAGACGGGCACGGGCAACTGCCACATCTACGTGCATGAATCCGCCGACTTTGATAAAGCGCTCAACATTATCGTTAATGCCAAGACCCAGCGCGTAGGCGTGTGCAATGCCGCCGAGTCGCTGCTGGTCGACCATGCTGTGGCCAATGCGTTTTTGCCTGCGGTCGTTGCCGTGCTGCACGACCACGGCGTGCTCATTCACGGCGACGAGGCCACGTGCGCCGCGTGCGCCGACGCCGGCTTTGTGGAGGGCGATGACTACGTCGCCGCGACTGAGGAGGACTGGGGTCGCGAGTACCTGGCGCTTGAGATGAGCGTGAAGGTCGTGGCAAACGAGGATGAGGCCATCGCACACATCAATCGCTACGGCACGATGCACTCCGAGGCCATAGTTGCCGAGGACACGGATGCTTGCGAGCACTTCCTGGATGCGGTCGATGCCTCGGCCGTGTACGCCAACGCCAGCACGCGCTTCACTGACGGCGGCGAGTTTGGCCTGGGCGCCGAGATCGGCATCTCGACCCAAAAGCTCCACGCCCGCGGCCCCTTCGCCGCCGAGGCCCTCACCACCTACAAATACAAGCTCCGCGGCACCGGCCAGGTCCGCCCCTAACGCCCGCGCAAGAAAAACCACCACAAAGGTGCCTTTCTCCTTTGTGGTGGTTTTAGGTGGCGTGGGCGGTTAGGCCTGGAAGGTATCGCGGTCGGGGGCGAAGGACTGCATGGCCGCGATGGTGCGGTCAAAGAGCTCGGGGAGCTCCCAGCCCAACATCTCGGCGCCCTGCGAAATCACGTCGCGCGAGCAGCCGGCGGCAAAACGCTTGTCCTTGAACTTCTTCTTGAGCGACCTGGTCGTAAAGTCCATAACGCTCTTGCTCGGGCGCATGATGACGGCGGCGCCGATCAGGCCGGTGAGCGCATCACAGGCAAACAGGATCTTTTCCATCTGCAGCTCGGGCTTGGGCAGCGAGGTGTTGAAGTCGGACGGGTGCGGCGGGATGGCGCGAATGAGCTCGGGAGACGCACCTTCGCCCTCAAGAATCTCGGCAGCATAGATGGTGTGGTTCATGGGGTCGTCTTCATGCTCCTCCCAATCCAGGTCGTGCAGCAGACCGACGATGCC
>USMA01000066.1 GCA_900555765.1 uncultured Collinsella sp. | reverse complement strand
AAGGGTAGACCGCAAAGACGGCGTCGGCGTTGGAGTTGCGGATAACCGCGATATCGGTGGTGTAGATGAGCGATTTGATACGACGGCCGAAGAGCGTAAAGCCGCTGGCCTCCTCGATCTCGTCGGGCATGCGAAGGGCGGCCTTGCGCAGACGTCCGTCGATGGGCAGCGGCTCCATGGGGAGCAGCCCGTTGGGGGTCACGGCTGCCTGGGGCTCGGTGAACTCGTCTGCGAGCTCGACCTCGGAGAAATCGACCGAGGCGACGATATCCTCGTGAACCTCGGCGGGCACATCGATGGGAGCTTGGTCGTTTGCCGCGGCAGGCGTGTCGCAGGAGCTGGTGCCGACGAAGGCGTCGACGCGCTCGTTTAGGTCGTTGAGGGTATCCATGGAGGCTCGATTCTATGTGATGACGGCCGGCGCTATGCAGCCGGAATTGCGAATGCTAAATCGTTTGACGAGTTGATTTTTCCCCGCCGCGCCATCCGTTAGACCGAAGGGCTGGTGAACGTGAAGGAGCTGTGGTGGCGGGTATCGAGGTGCTAGCTTGATAGTCCCGTTTAAAAGAGAGGTGACGCGGTATGGAATTGACAGCAATGTTTGGCTCGATTGGCCTGTGTGTGGCCGCAATCGTTGCCGCCGCGGTCATCTACTTTGTGGTCACGGCCATTAAGGGCAAAAGAGCCGAACGCAAAGAGCGCGCGATGCTTAAACAGCATCGCGACCAGCAGGGCAAACGCGCACAGAGATAGCTTGTTGAGTTTTGGATCCGTGCGCTAGCTGCGTTTTCGGATCAGGGCAATGTAGAAGCCCTCAAAGTCGCGGCTGGGCGGAATGGTTAGCGTGCCGGGCAGGCCGTTGGCGATGGCCGATACCTGACCCGCGGCAATGGCCTCGGTCAGGGCGTTGGACTCGATGCGCGGCTCCTCACCAGCTTCCTGGGCGCGGCGTGCTTCACTTTCGCTTGGCGTGCCGTCGAGGGGGATAAGCTCGCAGTCCATGTGCTTGTCGAGGGCTTCTTGCAGTGCGTCCTCGTTTTCCTGCGGCAAGATCGAACAGGTGGAATAGACGAGCGTGCCGCCCGGTTTAAGGGCACCCATGGCGCGGTCCAGAAGTGCTCGCTGCGAGCGGGCGCACTTGCTCAGCAACTGCTCGGTGAGGCCGCGCAGGCTTTTCTCGTTGCCGCTGATGACGGTGCCCGTGCCGGTGCAGGGAGCGTCGAGCAGGATGCGGTCAAAGCGGAAGAACTCGTCGAGCTCGCGTGCGGCGATGCGCATGACGGGCACGTGTTTGGCGCCCTTGCGATGGAGGTTCGACTCGAGCTTTTCGGCGCGGGGGATGCTCATCTCACAGGCGGTGAGGTGTGCCTGTCCCTGGGCGAGGGCGGCGATCTGCGTCGTCTTGCCGCCGGGGGCCGCGCACATGTCCAGGATGTCCTCGCCGGTCTGCGCGCCCAGCACCAAAGGCGGCATCATGGACGACAGGCTCTGCAGGTAGATCTTGCCGTCACGGTAGATGTCGAGGTCCCACAGGTCGGAAACCTGGGCTTCGGGAAGGATGAAGGCATCCGGGTACCATGCGACGGAGCGGTGGGCGATTCCGGCTGCGTCGAGTGCCGCGGCGATGTCCTCGGCGGTCGCCTTGAGCGTGTTGGCGCGCAGCGTGACCGGGTGCGTGGCTGCGGCACCGAAACCCTCGATCATGAGCTGAGCATCGGTGGGGGCATAGGCGCCGGCAATCGTGTCGACCATAAAGCGCGGCAGGTCGGCGGCGCAGGGAAGGGCGGCAAGCTGGTCGGAAAGCTCGGTGGCAGCAAACTGCCTAAGCTTGAGCTCGGGCTTAACCTGCTTTTTCTGCTTACGACGACGCGGCTTGGACATCCGTCTTTCCTTCCACCTAAATGATTGTTCTGGGCGCGTTGCTGCAGGCGTGCTTTAGTACTGGCTCTCGTGCTTGCTGAAGAAGTCGAAGCGCGGGGGCAGCGGCTTCACGCGGTGCTCGCCGGGCTTCTCGCCCAGGCTCTCCACAAACTTGTCCGTGGAGGCAAAGATGTTATCCCAGCTAAAGAAGGCGACCGGATCGACGTCGAAGTACTCGCAGATGAGCTCGCAGCCGGCCGGCACAATACCGTGCATCAGGACGGTCGCCACGCGCAGCTCGGTAAAGGCGTCGACGAGGGCCTGCGTCATCGCGGCGTTTGCCTCGTTACCCTCGAGCTTGTTGGCGGCCTTGGAGGCGTCGCTCCAGCGCTTGTTGGCGGCGCGCAGGTAGTCGTCGCACACGGCAAGCGCACGGTGCGTCTCGAACTTGTACATGGCCTGCTCAAAGGCGAGGGCTGCCTGCTGGGCGGCTTCGACCACGGTGTCAGAAGCGGCACCGGCGGGGATGCAGCCGTTGCGGCAGGGGCTCTCGTCGCCTTCCTTGACGGCGACGCCGTAGAAGCAGCTGCGGGCCAGACGGTTGAACACGCCGGGCAGCAGCGCGCTCTCCTTAAGGGCCGGGTCGATAACGCGCTTGTCGTCGCAGGCGCGTACCTCGTTGCCGTCCTTGTCCTTGCCGGTCACACGCGTGTCGAATGCCTTAGGGCTAAAGCTCACCGGCTTCTCGGACAGGCCGAGCGACAGCCAGTGCGCACGCATCTGCTCGCAGGTGTAGTGGTTGAGCAGGTCGTCTGCCGGCGGGGGAGGCGTCTGCGAGGATGAGCTGGCCTTTTTGCCCATGTAGTGCAGGTGGTAGCAGGCGCTGACGGTGCTCTGCGTGAGGTCCCAGCCCAGGGCCTCCCACATGGCGGTCTGCGCGATGCAGTAGAAATAGATGTTGTCCTGACCGATGAACTGGTAAATCTGAGCGTCGTCAGAGCACCACCAGTCGTGCCAGTCGAGCGAGCTGTGCTGGTAGGTGGGTGCGGGCACCTGCGTGGAGTCGGCGGCGGGCTCGCCCATGAGGGCGGCATCCTGGGCGGCGACGCCCTCGGTCACGCCGGCGGCCTTGGCATCGCGTGCGAGCACGGTACGCGTATAGCTGATGGGCGCCCATAGGCTCTCGGGCCAGCACCAGCAGGTGACGTCGGAGACGCCATCGACCTCGGGCACTGGAACGCCCCAGTCGATGTTGCCGGTGATGCGGAAGGGCACGAGCGCCTTGCCGCTGCGGAAGCGCACGCCGCCGTTGGCGAGCACCGCGTGGGCATCGTCGCGCTCCTTCCAGCTGGGGAAGGTGACGGTAAAGCTGCTCTTGTTGCCCTCGGGCTCCAGCACGGTGTGCTCGGGGAGCTGGTCCTCGACGGCATCGAAGGCCTCGCGGAACTTGTTCTGGATGTAGAGCTGAGCCGGCAGCAGCCACTCCTCCATGGTCTTGGAGACCACGGAGCGAACCTGCGGGTTCTGGGCGAGCTTGGCGGTATAGGTCTTCATAAAGTCGAGGTAGGCCGGCAGGTCGAAGTAGAGGTTGTCGACCGGGCGCAGCTCGGGCACCTCGCCGGTGAGCTGGCTCTTGGGCGCGATGAGCTCCTCGGGCTCAAACTGGTGGCCCAGATCGCACTCGTCGGCGTATGCCTTCTCGGACTTGCAGCCCTGGATGGGGCAGCGGCCGATCACCTGACGGCCGTTGAGGAACGAGCCGGCCTTGGCATCGTAGAACTGCAGCGTGGAGCGCTTGGAGATGGTGCCACGCTCGTGCAGGCGCTTGATAATCTCGGCGGTCACTTCGTTGTGAATCTGCGCAGCCGGCTCAAGGCCCGAGCCGCCGTAGATATCGCAGCTGATGTTGTAGTTGTTGAGGGTCGCAGCCTGGCGGGAGTGATTGGACTCGACATACTCGCCGATGGACTTGTCGTAGCCTTCGTTCTCCTTGAGCTTGCGGTCGCTCTCCATGATGGGCGAGCCATAGCAGTCGGTGCCCGAGGTGAAGATGACGTTCTCGCGGCCCAGACGGTCCCGCAGGAAACGGGCGAAGAAGTCGGCCGGGACAAAGACGCCGCCAACGTGGCCAAAGTGAAGACCCTTGTTGCCATAGGGCTCGCCGGCGGTAACGATGGCGCGGCGAGGCCAGCTGGGACGGTCGTTCATGGAGTATTTGGATGCCATGGGACTCCTTCGCATATGGTGAGAGCGCGTCCGGGCGCGGGGCTCGGCGGCGCGGTGGTCAATTCGTGCATATCGTTCGACATTATCGCACATGCTGACGGGTACGTGGCAGGGGCGCTATCCTAAGATGCTATGAATGAGATTTCCAACATACATGCGTTTGAAGACGAGGATTTTCTGCACGCCTGCTTTGTGTGGGGGATGGCCGTGCTTGGCGCATTTGCCGTGTGCCTGGTGCCGGTGTTTATGCTGCTGGGCGGACCCGCGGACCTGGATGCGGCTGACGCGGGCGGTTGGACGGCGGTCGTGGGCTGGATAGTCGGCTTGGCTGCGATCTCAATGGCGTCGTTCGCCGTGCACGAGCTAGTGCACGGTGTGTTTTTTAAGCTGCTGGCGCCTGCGGGCGCGAAGGTGACCTTTGGGGCGAATCGCGAGACGGCGATGATCTATGCCTGCGCCGAAGGCGTTGTGTATTCGCGCCGGCGGTATATGGTGATTTGCCTGGCGCCGACGGTTGTTGTGACGACAGCGTTTGCCCTGGGGTTTGCGTTCTCGGGCTATCCGCTGCTGTGCTATCTGGCGGCCGGCTTGCATTTGTCGGGCTGTGTAGGCGACTGGTATTACGTGCGGACTATTTTGCGCGACCGCCGCATTGTCGCCTGCGAGGATACGTCCTTTGGCGTGCGATTTTTTGGGTGAGGAGATGTCGATGAAGTCGTTGTTGCTGCATGCGTGCTGTGCACCATGCTCGCTTGAGCCGGTTCGCCTGCTGCGCGAGGAGGGGTTTGAGCCCACGATTTGCTGGACCACCCCCAATATTCAACCGCGCGATGAATGGCAGCGCCGCTTGGACGAGCTGCGCCGGTGGTGTGCCGATGGCGACATCGAGCTCATCGAGGCAGGGGAGGACCGCGATCGCTGGGAGACCGGCGTGGCACCGCTGGGCGCCGATCGGCCTCGTCGCTGTCGCGCGTGCTATGCCCTGCGCTTGGCCGAGGCGTGCCGCGTGGCCCAGGAGCGCGGGTTTGAGTTTGTGGGCACGACGCTCGCCGTCTCGCCGTACCAGCTGTTCGATACCTGCAATGACGTGCTTGCGCGCTTGGCGGCGGCACATGAGCTCACCCCGGTGCTTCGCGATTTTCGCCCGTATTACCCCGAGGCGACACGCCGTTCGCGCGAGCTTGGCATGTATCGGCAGAACTACTGTGGTTGCCGCTTCTCGGCTGTCGAGGCGGCCATGGACCGCGCCCGCATCCGCGACGAGCGCAAAGCCGCCAAAAAGTAGTTCACTTGGGACGTCAGCCTGCTAGGATGTAGAGCGGACTTTAGCTATATAAGGAGAATCCGACGTGTCTATGCGTACCGATGATTTTGACTATAACCTGCCCGAAGAGCTCATCGCCCAGGCGCCTGCCGAGCCGCGCGACTCCTGCCGCCTGCTGGTGGTTGATCGCAAAGGCTCCGAGACAGGAACGCCGCTAGAGCATGGCGGCACCGTCGAGCACCGCATCTTCCGTGACATCATCGACTATATCGAGCCGGGCGACGTGCTCGTCATCAACCAGACGCGCGTGATGCCGGCTCGCCTGATTGGCCGCAAGACGGGCTCGGGCGGCGTGGTCGAGACGCTGCTGCTCAAGCGCCGCGAGGATGTTGACCCGCTGGGTCACGTCTGGGAGTGCCTGGTCAAGCCGGGCAAGCGCCTGAAGCCCGGTGCTCAGATTGAGTATCGTGCGGGCGGCGCCCATGCGCCCGAGGGGGCTCCCGTAGTGCTGACGGCCGAGGTCGTCGACTTTGTCACCGATAGCCGCGGCGGCCGCCTGGTGCGTTTTGAGCCGGCCGGTTGCAATGCCGCCGGCGAGCCGCGCACGCTTGACGAGGCCATCCATGCTGCCGGCCACGTGCCGCTGCCGCCCTACATTACCGATTACGAGGGCGATCCCGAGAAATATCAGACCGTGTACGCCATGAAGGAGGAGCACTCGGCTGCCGCTCCCACGGCGGGGCTGCATTTTACTCCTGAGCTCATGGCCGCTATC
>USMA01000065.1 GCA_900555765.1 uncultured Collinsella sp. | reverse complement strand
GTCGCGTATTTGAGGAGGGCTGCGCCGAGGCCGGCGTGCCGCTGCTCTTTTGGCGCGAGGTGCCGGTCGACCCGCACGACCTGGGCGAGACGGCGCGCGCCTGCATGCCTACCATCCTGCAGGCCTTCCTGGGCCGTCCGGACGACACGCCCGCCGGCGATGCCTTTGAGCGGCGCCGGTACGTGTGCCGTCGCACCATCGAAAAGAAGGCCGACGCCGAGTTTGCCCTGCGCGATAAGATCTTCTATGTGTGCTCCATGAGCTCGCGCACTATCGTGTACAAGGGCATGCTGGTCGCCACGCAGATGCGCCGCTTCTTCATCGACCTCAACGACGCGGCCGTTAAGACGGCCGTAGCGCTCGTCCACTCGCGTTACTCCACCAACACCACGCCCAGCTGGGAGCGCGCGCACCCCAACCGCTTTATCATCCACAACGGCGAGATCAACACCCTCAAGGGCAACGTCAACTGGATCCGCGCCCGCGAGCCCAACCTGTACAGCCCCGTGCTGCAGCACGATCTTGAGCGCGTGATGCCCATCATCAACCGCGAGGGCTCCGATTCCGCGATTCTGGACAACGTGCTCGAGTTCCTGGTCATGAACGGTCGCCCGCTCACGCGTGCCGCGTCCATGTTGCTGCCCGAGCCGTGGGACCACAACGACAGCCTGAGTGAGGAGCGCCGCGCCTACGACGCTTACCAGTCCATGCTCATGGAGCCGTGGGATGGCCCGGCGGCCATCGCCTTCACCGACGGTCGCACGCTGGGTGCCGCCCTCGACCGTAACGGCCTGCGTCCCGCCCGCTACTATGTGACGCGCGACGGTCGCTTTATGCTGGCAAGCGAGGTGGGCACCATCGAGGTGAGCCCCGAGAACATCCTGACGAGCGGCTGTCTGGGGCCGGGCCAGATGCTCGAGGTCGACTTTGCCCGCGGCCGCGTGATCTACAACGACGAGCTGCGCGCCCGTTACGCCAAGGAAAAGCCCTACCGTGATTGGATTGCCGAGGAGACGCTGACCGTCGACGCGATCGATAGGCCTGCCGCGGCAACGCCCGCCGAGGACGCCGAGGTGCCCGCCGCCGTGCGCATGGCTAAGCTCGGGTATCACTGGGATGACGTCGATGAGGTCGTGCGTCCCATGGCCCAGCGGGGCAAGGCCCCGCTCGCCTCGATGGGCATCGATGCGCCGCTGGCCTGCCTGTCCAAGAAGACTCGTTCGTTCTTTGACTACTTCTATCAGCTGTTCGCCCAGGTTACGAACCCGCCCATCGACGCCCTTCGCGAGCATATGGTCACCTCGACCACGCTCTACCTGGGCAACCACGGCAACCTGCTCGAGGACTCCCGTACGGCCTGCCAGCTGGTTCGCTTGGAGCGCCCGTTGCTCAACGAGGAGGAGTTCGAGCGCATCTGTGCCATCGACCGCGTGGGCTTTAAGACCCGCCGTTTCCGTGCCGTGTACCGCCGTGATGCCGGCGAGGACGCGCTGCAGGCTGCGCTCAAGCAGCTTGCAGAGGACGTTGAGACTGCGGTCCGCGACGGCGTGAACATCGTGGTGTTGAGCGATCGTGCCGCTGCGGGCGAGGTGCCCGTGCCGTCACTGCTCGCCGTGGGCTGCGTGCACAACCACCTGATCCGCGCCGGCGTGCGTACCTTTGCCGACATCGTGGTGGAGTGTGGCGACGCCGTGTCCCCGCATGACTTTGCGGCACTGGTGGGCTACTCCGCGAGCGGCATCTATCCGTACAACGCACACGCGTGCATCCGCGATCTGGCGGCACGCGGCGACCTGGACGTGACGGCCGAGCAGGGCATCGCCAACTACAACAAGGCTGCGACGGCGGGCATCGTCTCCATCATGTCCAAGATGGGCATCTCCACGGTGCAGAGTTATCATTCGGCGCAGATCTTCGAGGCCGTGGGCTTTACGCCGGAGTTCGTCAACGCGTACTTCGCCGGCACGGTGAGCCGTGTGGGCGGTATGGGTGTCGAGGACGTTGAGCGTGAGCAAAACGAGCGCTACGACGCCGCACTCGCAATCCTTAAGAGCCCGGCTCCCGATCAGCTGCCTACGCTGGGTCTGACCAAGTGGCGCCCGCTCGGCGGCGAGGATCACCTGATCGATCCGCAGACTGTCTACTTGCTGCAGACCGCCTGCCGTGAGGACAGCTACGACACCTTTAAGGAGTACAGCGCCCGCCTGCACCGCACCGGCCGTGCCGTGCGCCTGCGCGACTTGCTCGACTTTGACGCCAACGGCCGCACGCCGGTTTCGCTCGACGAGGTCGAGCCCGCGCTCAACATCGTCCGCCGCTTTAACACCGGTGCCATGTCGTATGGCTCCATCAGCAAGGAAGCTCACGAGTGCATGGCCATCGCCATGAACCGCCTGCACGGCCGTTCCAACTCGGGCGAGGGCGGCGAGGACCCGCGTCGCGAGACCCCGCTGGCCAACGGCGACTCCAAGAAATCCGCCATCAAGCAGGTGGCAAGCGCGCGCTTTGGCGTGACGAGCCGCTACCTGTGCAGCGCCTTCGAGATTCAGATCAAGATGGCCCAGGGCGCCAAGCCCGGCGAGGGTGGCCACCTGCCCGGTAAGAAGGTCTACCCCTGGATCGCCGAGGTCCGTCAGTCCACGCCCGGCATCGGCCTGATCTCGCCTCCGCCGCACCACGATATTTACTCTATCGAGGACCTGGCAGAGCTGATCTTTGACCTTAAGAACGCCAACCCCGGCGCGCGCGTGTCGGTCAAGCTGGTCAGCGAGGCCGGTGTCGGAACCATCGCCACCGGTGTGGCCAAGGGCGCTGCCGACAAGATCTTGATCAGCGGCCACAATGGCGGCTCGGGTGCCGCTGCACGCGACTCTATCTGGCATGCGGGTCTGCCGCTGGAGCTTGGCCTTGCCGAGGCTCAGCAGACGTTGCTGCAAAACGGCCTGCGCTCACGCGTGGTGCTCGAGGCCGACGGTAAGCTCATGGACGGCACCGATGTTGCCGTCGCCTGCCTGCTGGGCGCCGAGGAGTTTGGCTTTGCGACCATGCCGCTCATCTCCATGGGCTGCCTCATGCAGCGCGACTGCCAGCAGGACACCTGCCCGGCTGGCATCGCTACGCAAAACTGCCGCCTGCGTCGCGGTTTCCGCGGCAAGCCCGAGCACGTTGAGCACTTTATGCTCTTTGTTGCCGAGCAGCTGCGCGAGGTCATGGCGAGCCTGGGCTTCCGCACCATCGACGAGATGGTCGGCCATCCCGAGTGCTTACGCCAGATCGAGGTACCGGGCAACCGCAAGGCCAACCTGCTCGACCTGTCGCCCGTGCTGGCGAGCGCGACCTGCGAGTTCGGTGCCCATATTCCGGGCGCCGACGGCCGTCACTTCCTGCCGCAGATGGCCGCGGACAGCGAGCTCGACAAGACGCTCGACTCCACGTTGTTTGTGCCCTATACGGCCGATGCCCGTGCGCACCTGCGTCCGATTCGCTTCCGCGCCGATATCGCCAACGTCAACCGCTGCGTGGGCACCATCCTGGGCAACGCGGTGACCAAGGCGCATCCCGAGGGCCTGCCCGCCGGCTCCATCACCATCGATTGCGATGGTTCGGCCGGTCAGAGCTTTGGTGCCTTCCTGCCGCGCGGCATTACGCTCAACGTGTGCGGCGACGCCAACGACTACTTTGGCAAGGGCCTTTCGGGCGGCGAGGTGTCGGTGCGCCCCAACCCGCATGCGACCTACAAGTTCGACGAGAACATCATCGTGGGCAACGTTGCGTTCTTTGGTGCCACGAGCGGGCGCGGCTTCATTAACGGTCTTGCCGGCCAGCGTTTTGCCGTGCGCAACTCCGGTGCCACCGTGGTGGTCGAGGGCTGCGGCAACCATGGCTGCGAGTACATGACGGGCGGTCTGGCGCTCATCCTGGGCGAGGTCGGGCAGAATTTTGCCGCCGGCATGACAGGCGGCGTGGCCTACGTTTTTGACCAATATGGCACGCTCGACGCCCGCGTGAACCACGAGAGCGTTGAGCTCAAGGCGCCGACGGCCGGCGAGCTGGTGCAGATTCGCGAGCTCATCCAGGAGCACGTGGACGCGACGCAGAGCCCGCGCGGCATTAAGTTGCTCTACAGCTTTGAGACGATGAGCAAGCACTTTGTGAAGGTCATTCCGACCGAGTACGAGCGCGTGCTGGCGATTGTCGCCGCGGGCGAGGCTGCCGGCAAGACGCATGCGCAGGCTGAGGAGCTGGCGTTTGACATCGTGACCGGTCGCGCGAGTGCCGCGGATGTCGCTCGCTTTGATGCCGCGGGCGGTGCGTCCGTGGCTGCCAGCTCTGTTGCTTCGACCAAGAAGGAGGCGTAAGTGCCATGGGTAAGCCCGGTGCTTTTCTTGATATCGATCGCGTGACCCACGAGCTTCGCCCCGTGGAGGAGCGCAGCCATGATTTTGATCCACTGTACGTGGAGCTCGATGACGATGCGCGTCGCGCCCAGGCGAGCCGCTGCATGATGTGCGGCGTGGCGTTTTGCCAGATGGGCGCGAGCTTTGGTAAGGCACGCCCGAGCGGCTGCCCGCTGCATAACCTGATTCCCGAGTGGAACGAGCTGGTGTACCGCGGCCGCTGGGACGAGGCTGCCGAGCGTCTGTCGCTCACCTCGCCCATGCCCGAGTTCACGAGTCGCGTGTGCCCGGCGCTGTGCGAGGCCGCGTGCAACCTGGGCTCGGGCGAGGGCCAACCCACGACGATCCATGACAACGAGCGTGCGAGCAGCGACCATGAGTGGGCAGATGGCGGTCCGCGTCGCTTTGAGCCGGCAGGGGAGGGCGCACCCACGGTTGCCGTGGTGGGCTCCGGCCCTGCCGGTCTGGTGGCAGCATGGGAGCTTGCGCGTCGTGGCGCCCGTGTGACGGTGTTTGAGCGTGACGACCGCCCGGGCGGCCTGCTCATGTACGGCATTCCCAACATGAAGCTCGAGAAGTCCGTGGTCGAGCGTCGCGTGGCGCTCATGCGCGAGCTGGGCATCGTCTTTGAGCTGGGCGCTGATGTTACGAACCCTGCGGTAGCGGCCAAGCTCAATGGGTTTGACGCCGTTGTGGTGGCTGCCGGTGCTCGTGCGCCCCGCGGTCTTTCGGCTACGAATGTGGATGCCCCGGGCGTGGTGTATGCCGTGGACTACCTGACGGCTTCGACCGTCTCGGTGCTCGATGGCGGCGAGCCCGCGGGGAACGCGCGCGGCCTAGATGTTGTGGTCATTGGCGGTGGCGATACCGGCAACGACTGCGTAGGTACCGCGGTGCGCCAGGGTGCACGCAGCGTGCGTCAGTTTGAGTTCTTGCCGGCTGCGCCCGATAAGCGCGCGGCGAGCAACCCCTGGCCGCAGTGGCCCAACGTTAAGAAGACCGGCTACGGCCAGCAGGAGGCTATCGCTGCGATGGGTGGCGAGATGCGTGCTTGGGGCGTGGATACGCTCGAGGTGCTGCTGGACAAGAAGGGCGCGGCCGCGGGCCTGCGCGTGGCCGATTTGGATTGGTCGGCCGGCAAGCCCGAACGCATTGCGGGCTCCGAGCATGAGGTGCCGGCGCAGCTGGTGCTCATCGCCTGCGGCTTTACGGGTCCCGAGCACGGTGTGTTCGAAGCTGTCGGCGTGCCTGTTGCCACCGTTGGTCGTCCGCTGCCGGTGATGGCTGCCGAGGGCTCGCACCTCGCGGCTCGCGCGGAGGGTGTCGCCGCGGATGCCGCGCCGGGGTATGTGGCGGGTGATGCCCGCAACGGCAGCTCGCTCGTGGTGAACGCCATGGCCGATGCCCTGGCCTGCGCAGCCGAAGTCGCCGAGGCGCTTGCGCTGTAAAGTAGTCATTTAAGAACGTCCCCAACGACTAGTCATTGGGGACGTTCTTTTTTGTCTAGTCGTTGGGGACACTCTTCACGGGGCGCCTGGTCGTTTGTCGACGTATGGATGTTCATTTGTCGACTTCTTGGGCTGTGGTCAACTGTTGTTTCTGTGGTGGCTGCGGGCATCTGGCTCTAAAGGGCGGGTTGGCTGTCTATGTCTACCTGCGGTTTCTTTGCGGTTCGCTCATTCGGTCAAGTGTCCCGTCAAGTGTTTGGTTAGCATCTGGTTTGCAGTCGA
>USMA01000064.1 GCA_900555765.1 uncultured Collinsella sp. | reverse complement strand
ATCCTTTCTGTCGGTATAGGTCTTTCCAAAAAGCTCAATGGAAAAAGCTCTCGCACAAGAGAACGACCCCTGAACTCGCTCTTAAGTTCTGAGGACAGCATCTTAGAAGAAGATCCCGTCGCATAGACGGTCGCTTTCTCCGTATCGACTACACGCCGCAGAAACGCACCCCATTCGGGAATTTCCTGGATCTCGTCAAAGAAAATGTAAGCGCCCTCGGTTCGAGCAGCAGGATACAGCGCATAGAACGTGTCGAGCACGTCCGCCAGCAGCGATGGCTCATACGGGCGCAAGCGCTCATCCTCAAAATTGAAGTAAAGCATCCGGTCAAGCTCAACGCCCCGGCTCTGAAGCCGCCGCATCTCCTGATACAGGCGATACGTCTTTCCACAACGGCGGGCCCCCACAATCACATTTACGATGTTGTCGCGCTTTGGCTCCTGTGGGTTTCCTAGATCAAGGTCTCGCTCAAAGACCTGCGGAACCCCCTGCTGTTCAAAGTCCTTTATTTTCTGGGCGATCAAGTCGTTGAATGCCATGATTCTCCAATCTTGCTCTCTAGCTAATCAAAATTATAGCGATTCTTGATTAATTAGAGAGCAAGATTGTGTGTAGCTTGATTAACACTTAAGCAAGTTTTATCACCGTTATTGCTCCGAAGGATATCGAGTGGCTAAGAGGACAACCGAGCTCGAATGCGACTCCCCGAGCAGTCAATTTGGGACGTGGCTTTTTTGACTACCCTCCCCCTGTAGAAAAATCCCTAGCGCAGTTGCGGTGAAATTGGGCTGTTTTTGCTGGTCAAACCGCAAAACAGTCCCTATTTCACCGCAACTTATTGGTGGCCTTTTGGGTGGCACTTAGCGCCAGGGGTCGGCTTCGAACATCGGCTCGCGCTCGGGGCGGCGATCGCTGTAGGGATCGTAGCCGTCATCGTCCTCGTTCTCGGCACGGATGTAGGGGTCGCGCGGCTTGGGCGCCGGTTTGGGAGAAGCCTTCGGTGCGACCGGCGCGGCGGGCGCTGCCTCAGCAACCGGTGCGTGCGTCTTGTTCTCGTCTTTCATCTGCATATCTCCTTGCCATGCGCCCATGCTCAACATCATCGATTGTCGCACGAACAAGGGCGGCGGACCCGATCGGATCCGCCGCCCTTGGCGTTTTGCGATGAGGTGCGGTTAAAGCCGGCCCCATAATTTACTCTGCGTCGGGGACCTCGTAGGTGGCCGCCGGCGTGTTGTCGCACACGACGGTAAAGCCACCGTCCTTGTCGACATCGACCGTCACCTGATCGCCCTCGCGCACCGTGCCGTCGATGATAGCGGCGGCGATGGCATCCACGACCTCGCGCTGAACCAGACGCTTGAGCGGACGGGCGCCAAAGACCGGGTCCAGGCCGCCCACGGCGAGCATCTGCTTGGCCGCCGGGGTGATGGCAAGCGTCATGCGCTCCTTGGCCAGACGCGCGCGGACGTCGGCGAGCTGGATGTCGACGATCTTCTCGATCTGCGCCATACCGAGCGGATGGAACACCACGATATCGTCGATACGGTTGAGGAACTCGGGGCGGAAGGTCTGAGCCATGGCCGCGTCGACCTGATGGCGCATCTCCTCCTCGTCCTTGCCGGAAAGCTCGGCGATAGCCTTGGAGCCCACGTTAGACGTCATGATGATGATCGTGTTCTTGAAGGACACCTGACGACCCTGGCCATCGGTCAGACGGCCGTCGTCGAGCACCTGCAACAGCACGTTGAAGACATCAGGATGAGCCTTCTCCATCTCGTCGAGCAAGATCACGGAGTACGGGCGACGGCGCACGGCCTCGGTGAGCTGGCCGCCCTCGTCGTAGCCCACGTATCCCGGGGGCGCACCGATCAGACGCTGGACGCTGAACTTCTCCATGTATTCGGACATGTCGATACGCACGAGCGCGCGCTCGTCATCGAACAGGCACTCGGCCAGCGCCTTGGCGAGCTCGGTCTTGCCCACGCCGGTGGGACCCAGGAAGAAGAAGCTTCCGATGGGCTTGTCCGGATCGGAGAGGCCCGCACGGCTGCGGCGCACAGCTGCGGCGACGGCGGAGACGGCCTCGTCCTGGCCGATGACGCGCTTATGCAGCTCGCCCTCCAAGCCCTTGAGCTTGTCGAGTTCGCCCTGCATCATCTTGGACACGGGCACGCCGGTCCAGGCGTTCACGACCTCGGCGATCTCATCGGAGGTCACCTGTTCGTTGAGGCCCTCGCCGTCCTGCTGCTTTTGCGCCTCGAGCGCGGCCTCGGAATCCTGAATCTGCTGCTGCAGGCCCGGAATCACGGAGTAGCGCAGCTCGGACGCACGACCCAAATCGCCATTGCGCGTCGCGCGCTCCTCTTCGCTCTTGGCCTCGTCGAGCTGCCCCTTGAGCTCTTGCACGTGGTCGATGGCGTTCTTCTGGTTGAGCCAGCCGGCCTTTTGCACGTTAAGCTTTTCCTGGACCTCGGCAATCTCCTGGCGCAGGGCCTCCAGACGCTCCTTGGAGGCGTCGTCGGTCTCCTTCATGAGTGCCTGCTCTTCGATCTGCAGCTGGGTGAGTTGACGCGTGGTGGCGTCGATCTCGACCGGCATGCTGTCGAGCTCCATGCGCAGGCGGCTTGCCGCCTCATCGACCAGGTCGATGGCCTTGTCGGGCAGGAAACGGTCGGCGATATAGCGATCGGAGAGGTCGGCAGCCGCCACGAGCGCGCCATCGGTGATATGCACGCCGTGGAAGATCTCGTACTTCTCCTTGAGGCCACGCAGGATCGAGATGGTGTCCTCGACGGTAGGCTCGGAGACCATCACAGTCTGGAAACGGCGGGCGAGCGCCGCGTCCTTCTCGATGTACTTGCGATACTCGTCGAGCGTGGTCGCGCCGATCGCATGCAGGTCGCCACGGGCGAGCGCCGGCTTGAGGATGTTGCCGGCGTCCATGGAGCCCTCGGTGGCACCCGCGCCCACGATGGTGTGAAGCTCATCGATGAACAGGATGACCTTGCCTTCGGATTTTTGCACTTCTTTGAGCACAGCCTTCAAGCGGTCCTCGAACTCGCCGCGGTACTTGGCGCCGGCGACCAGCGCGCTCATGTCGAGCTCGATGAGGTCGCGGTCGCGCAGGGTGCTCGGCACGTCGCCGGCCACGATACGCTGGGCGATGCCCTCGACGATGGCCGTCTTGCCGACGCCCGGCTCGCCGATGAGCACGGGGTTGTTCTTGGTGCGGCGGGACAGGACCTGGATGGTACGGCGGATCTCGTCAGTACGGCCGATGACCGGGTCGAGCTTGCCGGCGCGGGCGAGGTCGCAGATGTTGCGACCGTACTGCTCCAGCGCCTCAAACTGGGTCTTGTCCTCGGCAGACGTCACGCGGTCATCGCCGCGCAGTTCCTCGTAGACCTGCTCGATGCGCTCCTTGGTGCCGCCGGCATCGCGCAGAACGCGGCCGGCCTCGCCCTTGTCCTCGGCAAGTGCCATCAGCAGATGCTCGGTCACCACAAAGCTGTCGCCCATCTTGGTGGCCTTCTTTTCGGCCTTCTCGATGACGCGAACGAGCTCGTTGGAAAGACCCATCTGCTGACCCTCGCCCGAAACCTTGGGCGCGTGGTCGATGGCATCCTGCGTGGAACGCGCGAGCTGGGCCGGGTCGGCACCGATGCGCTCGATGATCACGGAGATATTGCGCTCGCCGGCACCGAGCAGGGCAGACAGCAGGTGAATCGGCTCCACCGCACCGGCCTGCGCGTCGGCAGCCGTGCTCATGGCGGTCTGCAACGCCTCGCGCGACGTCATTGCTAGCTTATCGATTCTCATGGAATCACCTCTCTTGGGGCGGCCGCCCTACGGGGCGGCTTCACGTTGTTCGAGAAGTATTGTTGCCAGCTTTGTACGATCTTATACACAAATCTAAGTCTCTATATATAAGATTTTCTGAGTGATTGATGGATAGGGTACTGAGATGTCAGCCCGCCGCTGCCCAGGCGTACTACCGTCTCGATCTGTAACATCTAGCAGCCATTTTTGATCCTAGATGTTACAGATCGAGAGAAAATGACCAGCGGCAACCGTTTGTCTCAATCTGTAACATCTACTCTGCAAATTAGGGTCTAACTGATACAGATCGAGACAAACCAAGAACCCACAAAAAGGTTCACGTACCCTTTCTGGTGGTCCACAGAAGCATCAGCCCAGAATAAAAAAAGCAACATCAAGCCCAGTCTACGTTTGGCGATCCCAAGACCCAACGAGAACGCAGCGATGGAATCGAGAACCGACAATAGCCCGTTCGCACAGATAGAGGCGGAGATTCAAGGTCAGAGCCCGGCTTAAACGGCTTAGCTATCGCACGCCACAATGTTCTCGTCGTCCTCCCTATCGTATTTATAGTGCTTATAGTGAAAATAGCGAGTTTAGTGAGAATAGTATCGCTCAAGACTCGTGGACTCAATTATTGACCTCCCGCCCAGAATGAGTGGGGCAATTATTTCTATTAGAGGTCAAATCGAAGCCCAATAGGGCCTTTTAGCCCTCTCATTCCGGGCGGTCGCTTTCTTTTGAATATTGTCGTAAGCTTGTATCATTTATCTTAATGATTGCATATTGCATGAGAGGTGCCCCACCGTGAAACGCTCCACCTATATCGGCCTGCTCGTCTTAGCGTTTGCAATTACCGCAGTCGGCGTGGGCATTATCTATCTCGCATTTCTCCCTGCCTCGGCAACGCAGGCGGCGGTTGAAACCGTAAGCTACCCCATCGAAATCCTCACCGATATCGTCAAACCCGATTCAATCACCGTCGATTTCGACGGTACGCCCGCAGCGCTTGGGGTCAGTAACTATCCCCGAATCGAACTTGGAGCCACGCGCTATACCCAAGATGAGCAGCTTATCGGCAAGGCAACCAGTTTACTCAAAGGCAAGACGTTTAAGCGATGGTACGGCGCCGCAATATATCGAGCCAAGAAAGGCCAAATGAATGGCGGGTATTATTCGACCCTTGAACTCGATGCGGCAAACGGGAGCAGACTGTGCAACGTTTCATACGACCCCGGCTACGTGGACAACGAAGGGCCGGGAGTCTATATCTCGGATGGCAACGTGATCTACGTCATGGAAGGCGACCAGACGGCAGTCGTCGATTTTATGGATCGGTGTACCGAGGATGCCTACGAACAAACTTGCGAGCCCGATCCACAGACAGCGCGCGACAGTGGCTCAGCACGCACTTGGCTATTTGACGATGAAATAACCTGGGCCCCATCGAAATAAGGACCCGCCAGGCAGGCACCTTTGTGGTGGCTTCGGTTCCGATGTTCCACTGTCTCGATCTGTAACATCTAGCGGCCCTTTTCGATCCTAGATGTTACAGATTGAGATGAAATGATCGGCGGCGATCGTTTGTCTCAATCTGTAACAACCGCTCGTCAAATAGGGGCCCAGAAGTTACAGATCGAGACGAACCGAGAACCGCCACAAAGGTGCCCGTCCCCTTTGTGGCGGTTCTCGACAAAAAGAAGCCGCCCCGATAACAGAGGCGGCATCAAGCAAGTCTATTTATTAGCGTCCCCCAAGACCCAACGAGAACGCAGAAACGTAGCCCGGGGCTTACCCTTTCCCGAACGCGACCCTCGCGAAGCGCGTGAGCGGGCGGGAAAGGGTAAGCCCCGGGCGGACAATTAAGTGCGTTACTCGGCAGCGGCCTTGAACTTGTTGTAGTTGATCAGGCAGCCGGCCTTGACGATGGCACGCTCCTCTGCCGTCATATCGGCAATGTAGAGCCCAATCTGCTCGACCGCACCGTCGGCGCGCACCACGTAGGCGGCGATGTTCTTCAGGTCGCCATCGAGCGCAGCGCGGATACCCGGCACAAAGACATAGTCGCCCACCTCAAAGTTGGGCTCGGCCTCCATCTGGAAGGGCACCATGCCCCAGTTCATCACGTTGGAGCGATAACGCTTGGTGGCGTACTCGTGGACGATGTTGGCCAGACCGCCAATCACGCGCTGGCAGCTCGCGGCCTGCTCGCGGGCAGAGCCGTCACCGGGCGTGTTGGCGAAGATGGCCGAGCCGATGTTGGTATTTGCCGCATCGGGCGCGTAGCCCAGCTTCTTCAAATCATCGTAGACACGCGCGATCTCAGCGGGCAGAGCG
>USMA01000063.1 GCA_900555765.1 uncultured Collinsella sp. | reverse complement strand
CACCGGCTGCGGTGGCTGCTCTAGCGACGAGGGTTCCGCTTCCGGTTCCACCGATTCCGCCAACCGTGGCGGCGGCGTGATCACCGCTGGTTCCGCTTACGCTCCGTCCAGCTTCGATCCCGCCAGCACCGGCTCCGCTGTGGGCCTGGGTGCTAACTGGCACGTCGTCGAGGGCCTCTACGGCATCGATTACCACGACTACAGCACCTTCAACGAGCTCGCCACCGACGATCCCAAGTCTGTGGACGACACCACTTTCGAGGTCACCATCCGCAAGGGCGCCAAGTTCTCCGATGGCACCGAGGTCACCGCTGACGATGTCGTTGCCTCCTACACCGCTTGCGCCGCTTCCGCTACCTATGCTCCGTTCTTCCAGCCGTTCGAGTCCATCGAGGCCAAGGACGCCAGCACCGTGACGGTCAAGACCAAGGTCCCCAACTTCTCCCTGCTCAAGGATCGTCTGGCCATCGTCCGCGTTACCCCGGCCACCCAGACCGAGGAGGATCGCGCCAAGCAGCCGATCGGCTCCGGCCCCTGGATGTACGACTCTATCTCCGATACCGAGATCACCCTGGTTCCCAACCCCGAGTACAACGGTGAGTACGCTGCCGAGGATAAGAAGATCCAGTACAGCATCCTGACCGACCCCACCGCTCGCGTTACCGCTCAGCAGGAGGGCTCCACGCTCGTTATGGAGCTCGTTACCGCTGACGCCGTCGACCAGCTTGAGAGCGCCGGCTGCAAGATCGATAACGTTCAGGGTTTCGGCACCCGCTTCATCATGTTCAACGTAGCCAAGGAGCCTTGGAACAACGTCAAGGTCCGTCAGGCTGTCATGTATGCGCTCGACACCGAGAAGATGGTCAGCAACACCTTCGCCGGCCTTGCCACCGCTGCCAGCTGCTACCTGCCCAAGAGCTTCACCAACAATCATGAGGCTTCCACGGTGTACAAGACCGACGCCAAGAAGGCTAAGAAGCTCATCGAGGAGTCTGGCATCACCCCGGGTGCCATCACCCTACGCACCACCGACAACGAGCAGATTAAGGGCATGGCCGCCCAGGCCAAGAACGACCTCGACGCTCTCGGCTTCGATGTGACCATCCAGACCGATACCTCGCCGGCCACCTACGCTGCCATCGACGGCGGCGAGGCCTACGATATCCTCCTTGCCCCTGGCGCTCCTTCCTGCTTCGGCGCCGACCCCGACCTGCTGCTCAACTGGTGGTTCGGCGACAACGTCTGGATGCAGACCCGTTGCCCGTGGAAGGAGTCCGCTGAGTGGCAGAAGCTCCACGGCCTCATGGATGAGGCTCTTGCCGCCGAGGGCGACGAGCAGCAGAAGAAGTGGAACGAGTGCTTCGACATCATTGCCGACAACGCCGTTCTGTACCCCGTTGTCCATGTCAAGACCGTCTCCGCTTCTTGGGACGATCCGTCCACTGCGCCCAACGGCGAGGCCCTCGATGGCTTCAAGGGCATCGGCACGACGAGCATGTCCTTCAGGGGCGTTGCGACCGTCAAGGCGTAAGACTCGCTTGAGTCTGTATGCAGGATGTCGGTCGTTGGGACCGTATCCTCATAGTTGAAACAAAGACCCGGGCGGCAACGATGTCGCTCGGGTCTTGTAATGAGTATCCGTACTCATATACCAGTTGGTCCCACCGACAAAAGAAAGGGGAGAGAACGTGAACAACTTGCTACGTTTGATTGGAAGGCGTCTTGTGGCGCTGCCGATCATGGCATTGGGCGTCACCGTCCTGGTGTTCTTCCTTATGTCGTTCTCCAAGACGGACCCCGCCTACACGGCGTTGGGTGACGGTGCCTCGCCCGAGGCGGTTGCCGAGTACCATGAGAAGTATGGTCTGGACGACCCTTGGCCCGTGCGCTACGTGCGCTATATGGGCGATCTGATTCATGGCGACATGGGCACCTATGGTGCTGCTCGCAACTCCGTTGCCAAGCGCATCTCCACGGCCCTGCCCGTCACGATGCAGCTGACCTTCATCGGTCTTGCCATCGGTGCGGTCGTTTCGTTTTTGCTCGGCGTCATCGCGGCACTGTATCGCGACAAATGGCCGGACCAAGTGATCCGCGTCTTTTCCATCGCCGGCTTGGCAACCCCGTCGTTCTGGCTTGCCGTTCTGTTGATCCTGCTGTTCTCTTCCTACCTTAAGGTGCTCCCGGCATCGGGTGCTCTGCCTCACTTCACCACGAATCCGGTTGGCTATCTGGGACGTATGATCATGCCCGCTATCGCCTTGGCATTTCCGCTGACGGGCCAGATGACTCGTATCGTGCGTACCGCCATGGTCGAGGAGCTCGACAAGGATTATGTCCGTATGGCCCGCGGCGCCGGCGTTCCCGAGAAGGTCGTCGTCGGCATCAACGTTCTTCGCAATGCGCTGATCACCCCGGTCGCCACCCTCGGTCTTAAGATCGGTTCCCTCATGGGCGGCGCCGTCGTCATCGAGGTTATCTTCAACCTCCCCGGCATGGGCACCGCGATTCTGCAGGGCGTTCAGGGCAACGAGGCGAACCTGGTTCAGGGCGTCGTCATCGTCGTTGCTCTTGCCTTCATCATCATCAACATCGTGGTTGACATGCTCTACCTGCTCATCAACCCGCGCATCAGGACGGTGTAGATTATGGTAAAGATTCGAGAGAAGCAAACCGAGCAGCTCGAGAAGGCTGCCTCCAAGGGGCTCAAGCTCGGTGGCTGGAAGAAGATGACGCTGTCTTCTAAGATTGCCGCCGTCGTGCTGGTGCTGGTCGCCCTGACTGCGATTCTGGCGCCCCTTCTTGCCCCCTATAGCCCGGTCGAGATCTTTACGGCTCGCCAGGCTCCCGGCAACGGATTTATCTTCGGTACCGACGATAAGGGTCGCGACATTCTGTCGCGTATGCTCTACGGTGGTCGTTACTCGCTGATCATCGGCTTTGGCGCCACTGCCATGGCTCTGGTCTGCGGCTCGGTCGTGGGCGCCCTTGCAGCGGTTTCGCGCAAGGCCGTCTCCGAGACGATCATGCGTATCCTGGACATCATCATGTCCATCCCGGGCATCGCCCTCGCGGCCGTCTTCGTCTCCATCCTGGGCAACTCCGTGCCGTCGATCATCTTCGCCATCGGCTTTATGTACACTCCGCAGATTGCCCGTATCGTGCGCGCCAACATCGTGTCCGAGTACGGCGAGGACTATGTCCGCGCGGTCATCGTTTCCGGCGCCAAGGCTCCGTGGATTTTGATCAAGCATGTTCTGCGTAACTGCATTGCCCCGATCATGGTCTTCACCGTTACCCTGGTCGCCGACGCCATCATCTTCGAGGCCTCGCTGACCTTCATCGGCGCTGGTATCCAGGAGCCCACCGCTACCTGGGGCAACATCCTCGCCGACGCCCGCGGCGGCGTGCTCGCCGGTCGTTGGTGGCAGGCGCTGTTCCCGGGCCTGGCCATCATGATCACCTGCCTGGCGCTCAACATCCTCTCCGAGGGCATTACCGACGCCATGGCCGCTGCTCCCTCCGCCGCCCTGGATCCTACCGATTCCTCCAAGCGTCGCGAGGCCGATCTGCTGGTCTCCGACCCCGTTCGCGCCTACAAGGAGCAGGCCCAGTCCCTCTCCGCTCGCCTTGGCGCCCTGCGCGATGTCGAGCTCAAGCGTGACGATCGCCACGTGCCCGACGAGTCCGTTGAGCCGATTCTCTCGGTCCGTGACTTCTGCATCCAGTTTGAGCATCACGGTGATATCAACGTTGTCGACCATGTCAACTTTGACGTCCGTCCTGGTCAGACCATGGGCCTGGTGGGCGAGTCAGGTTGCGGTAAGTCCATCACCACGCTGGCCATCATGGGCCTGACCGATGAGGACGAGCACCTTTCCGGCGAGGTCCTCTGGGAGGGCCGTGACCTGCTCAAGATGAGCAAGAAGGAGTGGTTCGGCCTGCGTGGTACCGATATCGCTATGGTCTATCAGGATGCCCTGGCCTCGCTCAACCCCTCCATGCTCTTCTCTGCCCAGATGAAGCAGCTCACCAAGCGCGGCGGAACCCGCAGCGCCGAGGAGCTCCTGGAGCTCGTCGGCCTCGATCCCAAGCGCACGCTCGAGAGCTATCCGCACGAGCTTTCCGGCGGCCAGCGTCAGCGTGTCCTGATCGCTATGGCCCTTACCCGCGACCCCAAGCTGGTCATCTGCGACGAGCCCACGACCGCTCTGGACGTTACCGTCCAGAAGCAGGTCATCAAGCTGCTCAACGATCTTCAGGCCAAGCTCGGCTTTGCCATGATCTTCGTTTCGCATGACCTGGCTCTGGTCGCCGAGGTCGCCCATAACATCACGGTTATGTACGCTGGCCAGGTTATCGAGCAGGCGCCCACCAAGGAGCTGCTCACTAACCCGATCCACGAGTACACCCGCGGTCTTCTGGGTTCCGTTCTGTCCATCGAGAGCGGTTCGGGCCGCCTGCACCAGGTGCCCGGCGCCGTTCCGAGCCCGCGCGATTTCCCCAAGGGCGATCGCTTCGCGCCCCGCTCGAGCCATCCGCGTATTGGCCTGGACACCCGTCCGGTCTTCAAGCGCGTGCCCGGCACCGAGCACTTCTATTCCGAGCTCCCCGACGAGGTGCTCAAGGCAAATGGTTTGACCCCTCACGCGGAGGTGATGTAGATGAGCGAGACCGCAGTAAACGGCGTCGAGCCGATCATCTTCCTTGATGACGTCCACGTCACCTTTAGGACCCGTACCGGCTCGATTCTGCACCCCAACCTGGTTCACGCCGTCCAGGGTGTAACGATTAAGCTCATGCCCGGTCAGACGATTGGCATCGTCGGCGAGTCCGGTTGCGGTAAGTCCACCACCGCTAACGTCATGTGCGGCCTGCAGGCCCCCACGAGCGGCAAGGTCTACTTTAAGGGCAAGGACGTTACCAAACGTACCGCCGAGGACCGTCGCCACATGGGTCGCGTCATCTCGGTCGTGTTCCAGAACCCGGCCACGGCGCTCCGCCCCCGCATGGTCGTTCGCGAGCAGCTGCTCGACCACCTGCGCGTCCGCAACCTGGGTACCGAGGCCGAGCAGGAGAAGCTCGTCACGGAGCTCCTGGAGCTCACCGGTCTGCCCAGCTCCGCCGCCGAGGTTCTTCCCGGCCAGCTTTCGGGCGGCCAGCGTCAGCGCGTCGCAATTGCCCGTGCCCTGTCGCTGAACCCCGATGCCATCATCGCCGACGAGCCCACCTCGGCTCTGGACGTTTCGGTCCGCGCGCAGATTCTGAACCTGTTGACCGACCTTAAGAAGGAGCTCGGCCTGGCCATGGTGTTCATCAGCCATGACATCCAGACGGTCCGCTATATCTCTGACGACATCATCGTTATGAATGGCGGCAAGATCGTCGAGCAGGGCGAGGCCAAGCAGGTCTTCCAGCACCCCCAAGACCCCTACACCAAGATGCTGCTCGGCGCTGCGCCGTCGCTGCTGCATCCCAAGCTCGGCGAGTAGCCTCGCTTTCCCTCCCGTGCGCCCGGTTCCCTTGCCGGGCGCACCTCCGTTGCGATTTCGAAAGGTTGGGTTCACGAGCCATGCCAAGTGCTCAGGAGCTACAACATCAATTTGGTGAATATCGAGGCGCCATGCCCCGTCCATCAGATTTCGATTTCTTTTGGAAGGATCGCATGGCCGAGGCCGACGCCGTCGGGCTTGACTATGCGATCGAGACGGCATCGGTCGCCGCTGCCGCGACCTGCCAGCTTTTCGACCTCTGGTATACCGGCATGTGTGGCGCGCGCCGGCATGCCAAGTACCTTAAACCCGTCTCGGACGAGCCCGTGCCATTGGTACTTCAGTTCCATGGGTATCCGGGTGCAAGCCGCAGCTGGTTTGAGCAGGCGTCGTTTGCGGGCATGGGCATGGCACTCATCGCCCTCGACTGCCCCGGCCAAGGAGGTCCCTCCGAGGACATTGGTGGATTTGAGGGCACAACGGTTGCCGGTCATATCGTCGCCGGTATCGACGGCGACCCGGCCAACCTCTACTATGTCCGCTTGCACCAAGATATTCGCATCCTGTGCCGCATCGTTCGCGAGCTCGAGGGCATCGATCTTGCGCGTGTGTTTGTGAACGGCGCGTCGCAGGGCGGCGGTTTGGGCATTGCGACCTGTGCGCTTAACAGCGAGCTTATCAATCGTGCCGCCATCCTCTATACCTTCCT
>USMA01000062.1 GCA_900555765.1 uncultured Collinsella sp. | reverse complement strand
TCGCGACCGCTCGTGCGCTTAAGTACAACGGCGGCGTCGCCAAAGCCGACCTCAACGAGGAGAACCTCGAGGCACTCAAGGCTGGCATGCCCAACCTGCTGCGTCACGTCGACAACATCCAGAACGTTTATGGTCTGCCCTGCGTGGTCGCCATCAACCGCTTCCCGACGGACACCGAGGCCGAGCTTGCGCTCATCGAGTCCGAGTGCCAGAAGCTCGGCGTCAACGTTAAGCTTTCTGAGGTCTGGGCCAAGGGCGGCGAGGGCGCGCTCGAGCTTGCCGATGAGGTCATGCGTCTGATTGAGCAGCCGAGTGAGTTTAAGTTTGCCTATGAGGACGGTGCCGATGTGGCCGACGCTCTCGAGGCCATTGCCACCAAGGTCTACCGCGCCGACGGCGTCGACTTTACGCCGGCCGCCAAGCGCCAGCTCGCCGAGCTGCGCGAGAACGGCTTTGGCAACCTGCCGGTGTGCGTCGCCAAGACGCAGTACAGCTTTAGCGACAACGCCAAGGCCCTGGGCGCTCCCGAGAACTTCCGCATCACGGTGCGTGAGCTCAAGGTTTCCGCCGGTGCCCACTTTGTGGTCGCACTGACTGGCAGCGTTCTGACCATGCCGGGCCTGCCCAAGATCCCCGCGGCCGAAAACATCGACGTCGACAACGACGGCAACATCACCGGCCTGTTCTAAGCTCGCTGCTCATAGCCGCTTGCACGCCCCGTCGCGCCTACCAAGGCCCGGCGGGGCCTTTTGATCCTTAGGCCCGCGCATGTCTTGTAGATACCGACGGACTCTGCCCATCATAGGCTTTTGCGCGGGTAGAATGCATGGATAACTTGAGGCTCACGCGCGACGGAAAGGAATCGTTGCATGGATCAGGACAAGACAACCGTGATGGGCGGATATGATTCCGCACAGGCTGGCGGTAGCGCCGATGCGACCCACGTTGTTCCCAACCCCGGTTATGCCGACCCCGCCGCGACGCAGCCTTCTGCCGAGCCCACGCGAGTTATGGGCTATGGCGACTCGGCGCAGGATTCTTACGCTGCATCTTCGCAAGGCCCCTATGGCAACGCAGCTCCGGACCCGTTTGATTACGCGCCGCAGGATTCTTATGCTGCCTCGACGCCGAATTCCTATGATGACCTGCCGCAAAATCCCATTCCGCAGCCTCAGCAGACGACGTATATGCCTCGCACGGCGCAGCCTCGCTACGAGTCGCGCGAGCCGTATCGCGAGTACCCCAAGTCGATTCCGCAATATGGCGAGGACGAGGAGAAGAAGCCATCGCGTTCGTCGAGCGTGATCAAGAAAATCCTGATTGTGCTGGCGATCTTCTTTGCCTTGTCGGTCGTGTTCGCCATCGTGTCGGGCATGCTCAACAAGCGGGGCGCCACGACCGATGCCACGACCGAGCAGGCCGAGACCACCCAGTCTGCTGCCGTCGACCTGAGCGATATCCCGGGACAGTACTGGTCCAACGCCAAGAAGCTCCTCAAGTCGCGCGGAGCCGACCTTTCGAACGCCGTGATCCTGACCGACGATGGCTCAACGCCCGTCATCGATTCCAACTGGGTTGTTACGAATGCCTACTATAACGACAACGGCAACCTGGAGATTCAGCTCACGCACAAGAACAGCTATGGCAACTCGTCCGGCGGCCAAAGCGGTACCGACAGCTCGAGCTCCAATACGCTGGAGGACTTGAGCAACAAGGCGCAGGAGTTGGGAGATAAGGCGCTAGAGCTGGGCGATACGGCACAAAACCTGGGTGATACTGCTCAGAATCTGGGCGATATGGCTACCAATGCCTGGGACGCGCTGCAAAACGGCATCTCGGGCGCGCAGGGAAACTAGCTGTTAAGCAGACTACAGCTGCTCGGCCGGACGGTCGGGCGAGCTAAAGCCCGAGTCAAACGTAACGACGCATGAGGCATCGGGCCGGCGCTCGTGCACGATGCGCGTGACGAGCTCCAGCAGCTCTTCGTCGGATATGTCAAAGCCGTCGGGACGCACAAGGTCAAACGAAACGAACCCGTCGTGCTCGTGCAGGTCGTGGATGGAGAGCGCGGGATCGATCTGCATGACGCCGCGCTTGACCCAGCCGCGCAGGTCGTCGCCAGTGGTGGCGATGGGGTCGCAGTGCAGCGTGATATCGATGCCCATCTGGCGCTTGATGTCATGCTCGATGGTGTCCAGAATCTCGTGGTGCTCAAATGCGTCGCCCTCGCCGGGCATCTCCACGTGGGCGCTAGCAAACTGACGACCGGGGCCGTAGTCGTGCACCATGAGGTCGTGTGTGCCCAAGACCTGCGGATAGGACATGATCTTGTCGCGGATTGCCTGGACGAGCTTGGGGTCTGGCGCTTGCCCCAACAGCGGGCTGATGGCGTCGCGCACCAGGCCCATGCCGCTGATGCAGATGAAGATGCCCACGCCAAGGCCTGCCCAGCCATCGAGGTCAAAGCCGGTCGTCTGCGAAATAAGCGCTGCGGCCAGGACCGAGGCCGAGGCAATGACGTCGTTTTTGGAATCCTGCGCCGTGGCGATAAGCGTCTCGGAATCGATGCGGTTACCCAGTGCGCGGTTGAACGCGGCCATCCAGAATTTGACGAGCATGGACGTAGCCAGTGCCGCAAGGGAAATAAACGTGTAAGCGGTGGGCGAGGGCTTGATGATCTTGGTGACCGACTCGAGAATCAGGTTGATGCCGACGGCGCAAACCAGGACGGCGACAAACAGACCGGCCAGGTACTCGTAGCGGCCGTGGCCGTAAGGGTGGCCCTCGTCTGCCGGGCGGCTGGCAAGGCGGAAACCGAGCAGGCTCACAATGTTGCTCGAGGCATCGGAGAGGTTGTTGAAAGCGTCGGCGATGAGGGAGACGGAGCCGGCGAGCAGGCCCGCGATGCCCTTGGCCAGGCACAGAGTGATGTTGAGGCCAATGCAGATGAGGCTTGCGGCAAAACCCGCGTTGGTGCGGCAAGATGCATCGACCGGCTTGCCCTCGCTGCCGGGAACAAGCGTATGTACCAGCCGATTTACAAATAGCATAGCGGTCGTCCTCACAATCATGTTTAAGGGGATAGTGTAGCTCGCGCGGGGGCGCCGTGCACCGATGCTCAGAAAATGCAGCAATAGTCTGTCGGCGCTAACGAGCGAGCCTTCTCGTCTGCCTGGGTGGTCCATTTTGGGCCACATGGGTATGGGCATGTGCCTGTTTGCTCGACATACTTAATGTCGACAGTCCCTGTGCAAAGGAGGACGTTTCCATGGACGAGATGTTTGCCATTAAATGTCAAAACTGCGGCGGCCCTATGTACTCGCACCAGGCTAAGCGCAGCTTTGAGTGCGCCTATTGCGGTGCGGTCATTCCGTGGCAGGCGGACGCCGGAGAGCCCAAGAGCGCTTTGGGCATTCGCCATACGCCGTTGACGGTAGTGGATGGACTGCTCAAGCTCACGCATGTGTCGCAACTCGAGCGCCCGGAGGACCCGGACTGGTATTTCTTCAATTCGTACTGGCGCAATCAGTCGGTCCTGGAACATCTGCTGTGGGAGGATCGCGGCACGGCGCAGGAGTTTCAAGAGGCCACGCATGTGAGCATTCCTTGCCCCTTTTGTGGAGCGTCCTTTGAGGGCGAGTCAACGCAGCGTGTGTTTGAGTGCCCGTCCTGTGGCAACAAGATCGGCATTGCCGACCTGCTCAAGCCCGGTACGTTTAGCAAGCGCCTGACCTTGGGCGTTGGTGCGGAGTATGTACCTGGGCAGGGTATTCCCTGCGAAATCTCACCGCAGCAGGCGCGTGCCAACGCGCTGCAGCTGGTGCGTCAGTACCCGGATGCCTTTGCCGGGCACGACGTGGAAGATGCGATCCAAAACGACATGATGTTCTTCTATTTCCCCATGGCGCTGGCGGACCTGCGCATGATGGCGAGCTTCCCGGGCAAGGGCCTGAGCAAGGAAACCCTGGTGTACTACGAGGTGCTCGACTGGGCATACCCCAGGGCAAACTACCTGGACGTTCGCCTCATGGGCATTTTGGAGCCGTGGGACTTTGCCAAGGTCGGGCCGTTCGATCCCGCCATGCAGGAAGGCAACTTCCGCGTTGTCTCCGTCGATGCGTCTACCAAGGACCAGGTGGTCATTGATAAGTTGGCGCTCGACGTTGCGGGCAACGACGCCGAGGCTGTACTGGGGCTCAATAAAAAGAGCATCCGCACCTGGGCGCGCAAGGCCCGCAAGCATAAGGACGGCCTGGTGATGGTGCCGGTCTACTTTGTCGATCGTCCGGCGACAGACGGCCTCGATGGCGAGCAGGTGCGCATTGCCGTAAACGGTCAGACGGGCCGCGCGGCCGCGGTGGTGTTTAGCGACAAGCGCGAAACGCATATCGTGGCACCGCTCAATCCCAACGTGATGCTGTCGAGCGAAAGCACCGTGCACGCCACGCCCATCGAGGTCAAATACGTTAAATCTCCCTTCCTGTACCAGATCGTGCGCCGTGGAGGCGGCGAGCAACCGCGCCAGGTTGCAGCGGTTGCCGAGGGCTCCTGCCGAGAGGAGAAGCCCAGACGTCGCGGTCTGCTGGGTGCGCTATTTGGGAAGTAGGGGAGCGGTGCTGGTTGTTGCCGTAAGGTGATGGCCGGGGGTGCGGGGCAGCTCTCAGGAGTGCGGGCTGCCGTCTGATTGTTTGAGGGTGCCAGATATAAATAAACGGCGGAACGGCTGCAAAAGAGCCGCCCCACCGGATAAAATCAAGGTGTGCCGCGGAACCCGCTCCTCAGTCGGTCAACTTTGGAAGCGCGGACAACGCAGGTGCTATCGTCTAAAGGGCCGGCTGCAACCGGCCCTTTTCTGTGGCAACCAATGGATCCACATCAGACGAAGGCCGCGTCTTTGCCTGTCAGGTCACGCTCGCCAGCCACGGTTGGAATGTCGTTGCCGGCGTCCATGACCGGTATTGTTTCGTAGCGTGCGTCGCAACCGCGAGTGCGCCTGCGACGGCTGCGGTGGTTTCGGTCGCAATGTGCTGCTACCCTTGCGTTTCGCCATTAGTCGCTTCGTTGATGGCGCGGTACTCGGCACTCAGCTCGCGCGCCAGCTCTTCCTTGCTTGGAAGATATGGCAGGTATTTGGCGGCAAACACTTGGTCGTTGTCTTCGGGCAGCGTGTACTCGACGATCGAATCGCTTTTGTCCGCGCAGAGCACGATGCCTATGGGCGGATTGTCGCCTTCGTTCATGAGCTCGCGCGTGTAGTAGTTCACATACATTTGCATCTGGCCCAGGTCCTGATGCGTAAGGTCATCGGTCTTAAGGTCGATGAGCACGAAGCAGCGCATCAGATAGTTGTAAAAAACAAGGTCAATATAGAAATGGCGCCCATCAAAGGTGATGCGCTTTTGGCGCGCCTCGAAAGCGAAGCCACGGCCAAGCTCCAGCAGGAACTTCTGAAGATGCGTGATGAGCGCTTGCTCTAGATCGCTCTCGCGAAACGCAGCGTCGTCCGAGAAACCTAAAAATTCCAGCACATATGGGTCGCGGATAATGTCCTCGGGGCGACGAGCCGTCGCGCGCTTTTGGATTTCCTGAGCGACGGCCTCTTTGTCCTTGCTGGCAAGAAGGCGCTCGCGAAACATGGTATTGATTTGGCGTTCGAGCTGGCGCGTGCTCCAGCGAGAGTCGGCGCATTCGTTCATGTACCAGGCGCGAGCTTCGGGGTCGGGAATGCGTATTAACCTGCGATAATGTGTCCAACTCAATTCGGGACGCAGTGAGTCCCGAATTGGAAATGCAAGATAGAACTGACGCATTTTACGCAGCTCTCTTGCTTCAAAACCTTTACCAAAATCCTTGGTAAGTCTGATTGCGAGGGCCTTGAGCAGCGCCTCGCCATACTTGGCGCGCTCCTCTCCGCCCTGTTCATCAACAATACTCTTGCCGAACTCCCAATATGACTCAACCATCGCAAAGTTAACGGCGGTATAGGCCTTGTCGCGAGCGGCGTTGAGAATCGAGGAGACCTGCTTGTAAAAACCTTCGGGTACGATTGCCGATTCTCCACGGTTTACCAGTTCGCCCATCACTGTCGCCCCACTTTCCTCTTGTGGAATGCATCTTTATCGCATTTAGTTTAAAGCCTCGCGCGGACACGAATTGCTGTGCTGTCTGGCACCTTCGCATGGGAGCCTTGCGGTGGTTAAAATGTGACCATAGAGGCAGTTTTAGCGAACC